>JAGBDQ010000196.1 GCA_017937415.1 Oscillospiraceae bacterium | reverse complement strand
CCCGGATTGGAAGCGCAGAAAGCAGAAGGTTTGACCAAGCGAAAAGGAAGGAAATTGAATTGCGGGACGGAAACGTCCCGCAATTCATTTTTTATCACATAATAAAAATGAAAAATGCACCAGGGGGCGCTGCCGTTCGTATATTGGAGTATATCCGGGATAGAAGGGAACGCCCCATTTTATGTCCGGAAAATTATGAGGGAGGAGGCGGAGCGAAGTGAAGATCGTGGTGGTAAAGTCCCCCAAGGTGTTGCAGAGACTCCTCAGAAGGATTTTTCGGATGAAATAAGACATACCTGCCGCTCCTTGTACATATAGATTCACAGAATCAATCAGGCGTAGGCTTGTATGAGGAGTGAGGTATGGTATGGAATTTGAATTGGACCGGATACAGATGAACGGATTCGACCAGGTGCTGAATGGGATCCTTCGCACGGAGGAAACCATGGAGAGCATCGTTCCTGACGCATGCCCGGATATTCTCCGGGTGGTGGAAACCGATGGGACGGTATGCCTGACGAGGAAAGAAGCTGCGGCGGGCCGGGTAGAGGTCTCCGGGAATATGAAGTTGTCCGTCCTCTATGTTCCCGACGAAGAGGGCGGCCTGCGCCATATGGAGCTGTCCATTCCGTTTACTTGCGGAGCGGAGGGCAGGGAGATCGGCCCAGGGTGTACGGTAGTCGCTTCGGCCAGGCTCTGCAAGGCAGACACCCGGATCATGAATCCGAGGAAGATCCTGGCAAGAGCTGAAGCGGCCATTGATGTGATGGTATATGCGCCGGTGAGCAGAGAGGTTTGTACTCAGGTGGAGGCTATAGATGGCTGCGAAAGTGTAGAGCAGATGATCGAGACAAAAGAGCTCTACCAGACTGTTTGCGTGGAAGAGAAGCCGTTTGCGATCTCGGACGATATTACACTTTCGGCTGGAAAACCGGCAGCCGCAGAGATCCTGAAGAGCTGGTACGAGGTGATCCAGGGGGAGTCCAAGATCATTGGAAACAAGCTGATTTTCAAGGGGAGCGCCAATATTGGTATTCTGTACCGTGGGGAAGACAACGGGACATATACCACGATGGGAGAACTGCCTTTTTCTCAGATCCTGGAGGTCAGCGGCGTGGCGGAAGAGGCGGAAAGCCGGTTGGTCATCGCCTTAATGGGAGCGGAATGTGCCTTGTCTTCTACAGGAGAGGGCCGGACTGTGGAGGTGGAACTGGACGCTGCTTTGCAGGCGGTGGTCAGTGAAACACGGACTGTTGGGGTCCTGACCGACGCATACAGTATTCATCAGGCATTGGATATTCAGTGGGAAAATTGTCCGGTGGATCTTCAGATGGATAAGGGCCTCAGGAGTCAGAACGTGCGGGAGATCTGGGAGCTGGCGGAGCCCGCCCGAGAGGTCATGGATTGCCGGGCGGTGGTAAGCCAGGTCACCCAGAGCAGGGAGGGAAGCAAGCTGATCCTTGTGGCCCAAACTGAGTTAGAGCTTCTGTATGTCAACGAACAGGGAGAGCTTTTTTCCGCCCGACGTACCATGGAGGTGCCCTGCCCGTTGGAGCTGCCGGAAGAATGTGCCTGCGCCTGTCGCTGCGTACCGGTCGGAGATTGTTATGCGACCCTTGTGGCGGGGGGGATTGAGCTTCGTTTTGGGTTGGATTTCCATTATCAGGGGATCTCTCGTCGGCAAATCACCGCCGTCTCTTCAATAAGTCCCGGGCAGGAGGAGAGCGGCGGGGAGGAGCAGCCCTCTCTGGTCCTTCGCATGTTGGAGCGTGGAGAGAGACTGTGGGATGTGGCCAAGACCTACAAAACCACCATTGCCGATATTGTCAAGGCCAATGAACTGGAAAACGGATCAGATGGGACGGGTAGACTCCTGTTGATCCCGAGAAGACGGTAAAGGGGGAGCGGAAGATGGAAGACAGCAAGCTGTATGACGACATCGCCCGGCGGACAGGTGGAGACATCTATATCGGTGTGGTCGGACCGGTCCGTACGGGAAAGTCCACCTTTATCAAGCGTTTTGTCGAGACGCTGGTGATCCCCAACATTGAAAATGTGTACCGCCGGGAGCGGGCCCGTGACGAATTGCCCCAGAGTGGTTCTGGCCGCACTATCATGACGGCTGAGCCCAAGTTTGTTCCAGAGGAGGCCGTTCGGGTGGAGATGGAGGATGGGGCTGCCTTCTCAGTTCGTCTCATTGACTGCGTAGGGTATCTGGTCCCTGGGGCAGTGGGACAGACCGAGGACGACGCACCCCGTATGGTGACCACCCCGTGGTTCGATTATGACATTCCCATGACTGAGGCGGCCGAGATCGGTACCCGGAAGGTGATCTCGGAGCACTCTACCATTGGAATTGTAGTTACGACAGACGGCACGATAACCGACATTCCCAGAGAGGACTATCTGGAGGCTGAGGGCAGGGCAATTACTGAGCTGAAAGAGCAGGGGAAGCCTTTCTTGGTCCTTCTCAATTCGGCAGATCCGGATTCTGACCGGGCAAAGGCCATCCAGGCTGATATTACCCAACGCTATGATGTGACCTGTATGAGGGTTAACTGCCTGGAACTGAACGAGACCGATGTATCCGCTATCATTCGCGGTGTGCTTTATGAGTTCCCCGTGAAAGAACTCAGTATGTATCTGCCATCCTGGGTGGACGCACTCCCTTATGATCATCCCATCAAAAGTGGGCTCTATACAGTGATCCGGAATAGCGTGGGAGAGATGAAGCATATCCGGGACGTGGAATCTGCCATGGCCGCTATCGGAGCCTGCGAGAACGTGGGCAGTGTAAAGATCAATTCCATCGACTTGGGGACCGGGCGCACCGTGGCGGCCCTGGAGCTTCCAAGAGGGCTTTTCTACGAGACTATTTCGGCCCAATCTGGTTTCTCCATTGCCGATGACGGAGATCTGATGAGCCTGCTCACCAGCCTGGCGGATGTAAAACGGGAATATGACAAGGTGGCGGAGGCGCTGGTACAGGTCAGAGAGACTGGGTACGGCATTGTGGCGCCAGGGCCTGAGGAGATGAAGCTGGAGGAGCCCGAAATTGTCCGGCAGGGCGGCCGGTACGGTGTGCGCCTTAAGGCATCCGCTCCCAGCATCCATATGATCCGGGCGGATATTGAAACTGAGGTTTCCCCCATTGTGGGTAGTGAAAAGCAGTCTGAAGAGATGGTGAGCTATCTGCTGCGGGAGTTTGAAGGAGACACCGCAAAGATCTGGGATTCCAATATCTTTGGAAAGTCCTTCCATGACCTGGTCAGCGAGGACCTGGCGACTAAGCTGAAGCGTATGCCGGAGGATGCCCGTGGAAAGCTGCGTGAAACACTCCAACGGGTCATCAACGAGGGCTCAGGAGGCCTGATCTGCATTATCCTGTGAGAAAAGGAAGCGTCCGGTTTTTGACCGGACGCTTCTGCTTTATGTCGGTGATTGATCCAGTCGGGGGTCCAGCGGGGTGACTGCGCCATCTACGGCAGCTGAAAGGAAATAGCTGTAGATCCGTCCTTTTTGCTCCTCGTATAGGTCCAGCTTTTGATAAAGCTCTTTATAGGCGTTAAAAGTATCTTTTTTCATAGCGATGGTTCGGCGGAGAGAAAGGTCACTGTTGACCAGACTATCCTCCCGCTTGCGGTAATAGTAGACTGGAGTGGGAATGGTGGCAATCAGCCGGGCGTGCTCCAAATACTGCAGGTTGAAGAGAAAATCTTCCCCCCACTTGACTTGCGGGTCGAAACGAAGGTGGGCAGCTTCAATGAGTGAGCGACGGTATAACTTGTTCCAAAGAACTCCATAATAGTAATTGGCGGGGGCTTTCATCATTTCCTCTGCATAGTCTAACCGGGTAAATATTTTTTCCCCTCTGATATTTCCCCGCTTGGCGATCCGATCCCCCGCGATCCGGTAGAAATGTCCTACGCACAGGTCGCATCCGGTACTTTCGGCGGAGTGAAGAAGAGATTCGGTGGAGTTGGAGGGCAGCCAGTCATCGGAATCCATAAATTGCAGATACCTGCCCTCCGCATGCTCTAAGGCCAAGTTGCGTGTATCTGATACGCCGGAATTCGTCTTTTGAAGCAGAATGAATCGGGAATCCGACTTGGCGAACCGTTCACAGATAGCACCAGAATCGTCCTGGCTGCCGTCGTTTACCATCAGGACCTCAAAGTTTGGGTATGTCTGTGCCTGGATCGAGGAAAGACACTGGTCAAGAAAGTCCTGGGCGTTGTAAATCGGAAGGATCATGGAAACCATAGGCTGCTGTTGTGACATGTCAAACTCCTCCTTGTTGAATCACATTATAGCGGATAATTGATGAAAAGAAAAGACTTGACAAGAAGGTGGGGGTATATCATAATAACTTTGGCATAGACTTTATGGAGTATGTATCATGCCGATAAAAACCGAAAGGAAGGATAAAATGGCACTGCAGCATTTTGATGAGGAGAGCTTTCAGGAGGCATTGACCTCCAAGCAGTTGATGATGGTTGATTTCTGGGCGACTTGGTGCGGCCCCTGCCGTATGTTGGGCCCGGTGATCGAACAGTTGGCTGAGGAATATGAGGATCAGGATGTTTTGATCGGCAAGGTGGATGTGGATGAGAATCCCGCTCTTGCCCAGCGGTATGGCGTAATGAGCATTCCCACCGTGATCTTCTTTAAGAATGGCGAGGAATTTGACCGTAAGGTGGGAGCCATGGCCGCTGAGGCCTACGCCGACACGTTGGATGAGGCGCTGGAGACAGAGGAATAAGCCGTGAAAATCATGGCTGTGGATTACGGTGACGCCCGGACTGGCGTTGCGATCTCAGATGCCACCGGACTTTTGACCGGCTTTTCCACGGTGATCCAAAGCCGCAACCCTGCCATAGTTCAAAAGGAGCTTTCTCAGTTGGCAGCGGAACACAGTGTGGAAGAAATTGTGATAGGCTTGCCACGAAATATGGACGGATCGGAGGGCCCTCGCGCCCAACGATGCCGGGAGTTTGCCCATCAAATGGAAGAGCTTATCAAGCTGCCGATAGCTTTGTGGGATGAAAGGCGGACTACGGTGGAGGCCCACGCTATTCTTCACGAGAATGGAAAGAAAATGAAGAACCACAGAAAGAATGTGGACGCAGTGGCGGCTTCCCTGATCTTGGAAAGTTATCTGACCAAAAAGCGATTGGAGCGGGGAGAATGACGCAGAACTTCAAACGGGGAATCATCTTCCTGGCGATCTTTATGCTTTGTATGGCTGGAATCGTTAAATTGAAGGGAGATCAATATGTTATCCCTGCATTCGGGGAGGATGTCATGACCAATATGGAGGCTGGCGATTACTTATTGGATGATCTGATGGATCAGCCGGGGCAGGGACTTCCCGCGAAGATGAAGTTTCAGGTTCTGAATGATCTCGGTTTCGTTTTCACAGAGGAAGCCCGTGAGCGGATGGAGGAAATGTCCAATAGCGGATATTCGGATTTCCTGGCCAGTGCCGGTATGGGTGAGTTTGATTATGAGACCGGGGAATGGACGT
>JAGBDQ010000195.1 GCA_017937415.1 Oscillospiraceae bacterium | reverse complement strand
CCCTGCTCGGCGTACTCGGCCTGGAGCTCGGCCGCCCGGATGCCGTCCTCGTCGGAGAAGTCCTCCTTCTCATAGAGGGCGTTCATCTCCTTGCCGATCTCGTAGAGGTGCAGGTTGCCCATGAGCACCGTGTCCATGACGGTGTAGGCGTTGTAGGCGTTCTGGTCCTGCTTCAGAATGGACATACGGACGCCCGGCAGAATGGACACCTCCCCGGAGGTGGAGTCCAGCTCCCCGGAGAGGATCTTCAGGAAGGTAGATTTTCCCGCCCCGTTGGCCCCGATGATGCCGTAGCAGTTGCCTTTGACAAATTGAAGGTCCACGTGGGAGAAGAGGGGGGTGCCCGAATAGTTGAGGGAAAGGTCGGTAACGGTGATCATAGCAAACTCCTTTTGAAAATAATGTCAGCCTTGCTATTGTACCAGCAAATGACCGGAAAGACAAGTAAAATGTGCGGCCCGCTCTTGCTGAACGGCGTTTTCTTTTGTATAATGGCTCTGTTCAGACCGCCCCTGTCCCTCGGGGCAGGCAGGGAGAACGCAGGTCTTATGTTTGGGGGAAACCATGAAAAAGAAGCGTCATTTTTTGCTGGACCTGGTATCCTGCTTTCTCATCCCGGGATATACTCTGCTTTTTGCCGGGAGTATCCAGTGGTTCAGCACCAATTTTTCCGTTATTGCGGTGACCGGAGCCGACCATTACCGGGGTTTTGTCTACTGGGGAGTTTTGGCGGGGAGCTATTTTTTGGTCATGCTGATCCGTCTGGCCTGGTGCCTGCCCACACGGTTGGCCTGGGCGGGGGTCCTGCTTTTGACGGTGGGGGCTGTTCTCTCTCTGGGGTATGCCATCGCCATCCCCTACCTCCCCGCCTATTTTCCCAAATACGCCGCCCTTCATGTTCTTTTGGCCGCCCTGGCCTGCGTGCTGCTGATGGCCGCGCTTTTGCTGTGCTTGCTGGCTTTTCGGCGGGAGGACCGCCGAAGGTGGGACCCTCCACTTTGGGCTTGGCTGGCCATCGTAGGAATCTCAGCGCTTCTTTTTTTGATCCCCCGGATGGTGTCCACCGCCCTGGAAGTCTTTTTTACCATCTCGGCGACCTTGCTGGTCCGTGATCTGTGGCTGCGGATCCCGGAGAAAGAAAAGAAAAATTGAATTGTATCTTGCATTTTCCCTTCGACAGTGCTATGCTTTCCCTGGAAATGACAGAAAACTTGCAAAAGGAGCTGACCCACTATGTCTGCCACCCCCAACTCTTCCTTCCGGTCCGAGCACGATTCCATTGGCGAGCGGTCCCTTCCCAAGGACGTTTACTACGGCGTCCAGTCCCTCCGGGCGGCCGAGAATTTCCACATTACCGGCGTTAAGATGCACCCCGAGATCATCAATGCCATTGCCGAGATCAAAAAGGCCTCGGCCATCACCAACTATGAGATCGGCCTTCTGGACAAAAAGGTGGCCGACGCCATCGTGAAGGCCTGTGACGAGATCGTCTCAGGCAAGCTCCACGACGCCTTTATCGTGGACCCCATCCAGGGCGGCGCGGGCACCTCCCTGAACATGAACGCCAACGAGGTCATTGCCAACCGGGCCATTGAGCTGCTGGGGGGCGAGAAGGGGGATTACTCCCTGGTGAACCCCAACGACCATGTGAACTGCGGCCAGTCCACCAACGACGTGTTCCCCTCGGCGGGGAAGCTGGCGGTTCTGAAACTGCTCATCAAGGCCCAGCTCCAGTTGGAGCGGCTGTACAAGGCCCTGGTGGCCAAGGCCGAGGAGTTTGACGATGTCATCAAGATGGGCCGCACCCAGCTCCAGGACGCGGTGCCCATCCGTCTGGGCCAGGAGTTCCGGGCGTACAGCGAGGCGGTCCGCCGGGACATCGCCCGGCTGGAGAAGGCCCAGGATGAGATGCGCTGCCTGAACATGGGCGGCACCGCCGTAGGTACCGGCATCAACGCTGATGAGGTCTACCTCCGGCGCATCGTCCCCAACCTGTCCCAGGTGGCCGGGCTCCGGCTCATTCAGGCTTTCGACCTCATTGACGCCACCCAGAACCTGGACGGCTTCGTGGCGGTGTCCGGGGCGGTGAAGACCTGCGCGGTGAACCTGTCCAAAATGTGCAACGACCTGCGGCTTCTCTCCTCGGGCCCCCGGTGCGGCTTTGGGGAGATCAACCTGCCTCCCAGACAGAACGGCTCCTCCATCATGCCGGGCAAGGTCAACCCGGTGATCCCCGAGGTGGTGAACCAGGTGTGTTTCAACATCATGGGCAACGACCTGACCATCACCATGGCCGCCGAGGCAGGGCAGATGGAGCTCAACGCCTTTGAACCCATTATCTTCTGGAACCTGACCCACGCGGTAGAGTTCCTTACTTACGCCGTCAACACCCTGGTGGACAACTGCATTGTAGGCATCACGGCCAACCGGGAGCGGTGCAAGGCCATGGTGGACAATTCCGTAGGCATCATCACCGCCCTCACCCCCCACATTGGCTACGAGCGCGCCGCCGATATCGCCAAGGAGGCCATCCGCACCGGCGCTTCGGTCCGGGACCTGATTTTGGAGAAAGGTATCCTGGACGAGGAGACCATGGAAAAGATCCTGGACCCCTACTCCATGACCCAGCCGGGGATCTCGGCCAAGGAGCTGCTTACCCACCCCGGGCAAAACCACACCGAGCGGTTCCACCTTTGAAAGATAGTTTAGGAAAAGCTGCCCACCGGTTCAATTTCCGGCGGGCAGCTTTTTTGCCTCTCCCCTTTGAACAACTTTTGTGGTATGATAAGGTCAAAGATGTGGAGAGGGGGCGATTTTTGTGCCGAGCCTGTTTGTGTGCCCGGTGTGCGGGGAGGAGCTGGAGCGGCAGGAGGGACGGTATGCCTGCGCCGGCGGTCACAGCTTTGATATTGCGAAGGAAGGTTATGTAAACCTACTCCCCGCCAACCGGCAGCATTCCAAGGCCCCGGGGGACGACAAAGCCATGGCTCAGGCCAGGACCCGGTTTCTGGAGGGTGGCTGGTATGAGCCTT
>JAGBDQ010000194.1 GCA_017937415.1 Oscillospiraceae bacterium | reverse complement strand
GGCCGGAGAGTACCCACAGCCCCATCAATACACCAGTTGTGGTCGTAACCGCCTCCCAATTTGAGCTGTTCAAAGTCCCGGTCCCAGCCCTCCCCCAGCCGCTTGGGACTGCGCAGGTCCATGGGAGTACCCTCCACCTGGGCCAGCTCCCCGGTGGGGATAAGCCCGGGACCCACGGGAGTATAGCGGGAGGCGTTCAGGCTGAGGAGGTGATTTTCCACCGAGCCCGCGCCATGGCCCGAGAGGTTGAAGTAGGCGTGGCTGGTGAGATTGCAAACCGTGTCGGTATCCGAGAAGGCCTCGTAGTCGATAGTCAGCGCGCCGCCGCCCAGGCGGTAGGTCACCGCCACGGTGAGGGTGCCGGGGTAGCCCTCCTCCCCGTCGGGACTGACGAGGGAGAGGGTGAGGGTGTTTTCGGTCAGCTCCTCCACCGTCCACAGCTTCCGGTCAAAGCCCTCCTTCCCTCCGTGGAGGTGGTTGGGGCCGTCGTTGGCGTAGAGGGGGTATTCCACCCCGTTCAGGGAAAAGGAGGCGCCCGCCGTGCGGTTGCCGCACCGGCCGATAAGGGCCCCCAGGTACTTGTCCTGGCGGAGGTAGTCCTCCAGGGTGCCGTAGCCCAGCAGGATGTCCACCTCCGCGCCGTTCCGGTCGGGGGTAGTGAGGGACTGCAGGGCGCCGCCCCAGGTAAGGACAGTGCAGGTCTGCTTCCCCTCCTTCAGGGTGATGGCCTCCACCACCCTGCCGTCAGGCAGGGTGCCAAAGGGTACGCGGTTTTGTTCCATACTGCTCCTCCTTTATACCTGGTCCAGGAAGCGAAGGAAGGCTGCCTTACCTTCCTCTGTCCGCTTATAGACCCCGGCGTGCTCCAGCACCTGGGCAAAGACCTTGCCGGTCTCGGCCTTCACGATGTCCAGGGCGTTCTCCTCTGTGATGGTATAGTTCCGGGCAAATTCCTCGGCCCAGTCGGCGTGTTTGGCGGTCAGCTCACTTCCCCGCAGGTCGGTCCCGGCAGCCAGACCGTGAGCCACCGCGGCAAGCTCCTCCTTCAGCCGGGCGGGAAGGACGGCCAGGCCCATGACCTCGATGAGGCCGATGTTCTCCTTCTTGATGTGGTGGAGCTCGGCATGGGGATGATAGAGCCCCAGGGGGGTGCTCAGGGGTGGTAAGATTGTTCCGCAGCACTAAGTCCAGCTCGTAGTCCTCCCCCCGCCGCCGGGCGATGGGGGTGATGGTGTTGTGGGGCTCCCCGTCTGTCTTAGCCAGGATCATGGCGTTCTCATCGGTGTACTCCCGCCAGGAGAGGAGCACCCGGTCAGCCAGTTCAATGAGCCGGTTGGGGTCGGGGGAGGTGAGCCGCAGCACCGACATGGGCCACTTGACGATACCCGCCTTCACGTCCCCGAAGCCGTGGAAGGATACCTTCCTCTCCACCGGGGCCTTCTCCATGGGGAAGGTGTACCGTCCCCCCTGGAAGTGGTCGTGGGCCAGGATGGAGCCGCCCACGATGGGCAGGTCGGCGTTGGAGCCCACAAAATAGTGGGGGAACTGGCCCACAAAGTCCAGCAGCTTGCCGAAGCAGGCCCGGTCAATTTTCATAGGGGTGTGCTCTGCGTTAAAGCAGATGCAGTGCTCGTTATAGTAGACGTAGGGAGAATACTGCAAAAACCAGGGGGCGCCGTGGATGGTGATGGGCACTACCCGGTGGTTCTGCCGGGCGGGGTGATTCAAACGGCCGGCGTAGCCCTCGTTCTCCCGGCAGAGCTGGCACTTGGGATAGGCCGAGGCGGGCAGGTTCTTGGCCGCGGCGATGGCCTTGGGATCCTTCTCGGGCTTGGAGAGGTTGATGGTGATGTCCAGCTCCCCATACTCGGTGGGGGCCTTCCACTTCACGTCTCTGGCGATCCGGTCCCGGCGGATGTAGTTGGTGTCCTGACTGAATTCGTAATACCAGTCGGTAGCCGCCTTGGGGGAGTCCTCATAGAGGTCCCAGAACCTGTCCCAAACCTGGGAAGGCCGGGGGGTGAGCCGTCCCATCAATTCTGTGTCCAGCAGGTCCCGGTAGACCACCGAGTTTTCCTCCAGCACCCCCCGCCCGTAGGCGTCGTCCAACAAAGCCTCCAGAATGGGGGCAAGTGCGATCTCCCCCGGGGCCTTCTCCTGTTCAAACCAGGCCGGGGCCTCAAAGCTATCCAGCTTCAAGGTCTTCAAAAGGCTGTTCACCGCCCAGACCCGGTCGCTCCCGGCGATCAGGTCCTTGCCCACAGCATACTCCACCAGGCAGGCAATGGCTTCATTGCGGTCCATATTCTCCCCTCCTTATTCCGCCACCACACATCCACCGATGGGGCGGATGTGGAGCACATGACAGCGGCCGGGGCCCAGAATGGCCTCCATGCCGCTCTTGAACCGCTCCAGACGGCCGTTGGGCACAAAGGCCTGGATGGTGCCGGCGAAGCCGCCCCCATGGACCCGGACCGCCCCTTCGCCTTCCAGCAGATCCTGGGCGGCGGCCAGGGACAGGGCCACCGCCTGGCTGACCGTGGCCCCGGCAGGCCAGATGTTCTGAAGCCGGAGCACCGAGGAATTGCCCGAGGCGGCAATGAGGGTGAGGAATTGCTCAAAATTCCCCTCCTCCAGGGCCCCGGCCTCCTCCTGGGCCAGGCGGTCGTCGGAATAGAAATGCAGCGCCCGCAGCACCGCCCGGTCCCCGCAGGTCTTTCGCAATTCCGGGATGGCGGCGCGGAAGTCGGCCTCCCCCACCTGCCGGAGATGCTCCCTGCCGAACTGGGCCGCCACCTTCCCCATCTCCCGGGGGATAGCGGCGTACTCGTCGGTGAGGTCGTCGTGGCTGGAGGCGGTGTCGATGATGCACAGGGCATGGCCCGACTGGGCGAACCGGTAGGGAATGGCCCGGACCTTGGGATCGGTGGGATGTTCAAAGTCAATGGCCACCGCCCCTCCCACCGAGGAACCCATCTGGTCCATGAGTCCGCAGGGCTTGCCAAAGAACTTATTTTCCGCCACCTGGCCAATCTTGGCGATGGTGATGGGGTCCAGCGCGCCGGAGCAGAAGAAATGGCTCATGATATTGCCCATGAGGACCTCGTAAGCCGCCGAGGAACTGAGCCCCGAACCCGAGAGCACATTGGAGGTCACATAGGCGTCAAATCCCCCTACGGCGTGGCCCAGGGCGGCGATCCCGGCGGCCACGCCGCGGGTGAGGGCCACCGAGGTGCCCTCCTCCCCGCTCACCGGCTCCAGCCGTCCAAGGTCCACCTCAAAGGGGGGATAGCCCTCTGAGCAGATACGGATGGTTTCTGTGCCGTTGGGGGCGGCGCAGGAGAGCATATCCAGGTCCACGCTGCCGCAGAGCACATGCCCCTGCTGGTGGTCGGTGTGGTTGCCGCCGATCTCGGTACGGCCCGGGCCGGAGAACAGGGCGGGCTTCTCCGCCTCTCCGTAGAGCTCCCGGTACTTTTCCACCGTTTGGACCGCCCTCTTTTTGGCCTTTTCCAGACTTTCCTCTCTGCCGTCCAGAGCATAGAGGGTGCGGAGCTTTTCATCATAAGCTCCCCGAGTCAAGTTTTCCAGCAGCTTCGCGCAGGACATAAGCGTCCCCTCCCGTTTCCGATTTTTGCCCCATGGGGGGCCTTTCCACTGTCTCTATGATAGCACAGACCGGGGCGGTTGGCAATCGCAAAAGGGCTATTCTCCCCAATTTTGTTGTGAAAAGGAACACAAGATTTTATAAAAGATCCATCCCTTTTGTTTAGTATGCCAAAAGAGTTGTTCCGCGCCTCCCAAGGCTTTTCATCGTTCTGTCCACTTCAAATATTTTCGTGAAAAACGCCCGAAAAAAACTTCTTGACAGACTTTATGTAAACCAAATTTGCATATTCCTTTTGTCCACAGTTGACATAACCGATTGTGGAAAACCCGGTGGACAAAGTGGAAAACCTTGCCCACCGGGGTTTTGTCACTCTTTTGTAACTTTTTCCCAAGTGAATATAATTTTGCATATCCCATGTCAAAAACCGCGGGGCCGACGTTATCCGTCAACCTCGCGGTTTTGATTCAAAGGGTGATGGAGACCATATCTCCGTCCGCGCTTTCCACATGGACGATCTCCAGGCCTCTGTACTCCTTGAGAACGTGGACACACTCCCCGATCAGATACCGCAGCACGGGCTTGGTGAGAAGTTCCCGGAACTGCGGGGGCAGTGATTCCCTGGTCTTCTCCAGGGTCTTCTCCGGAATGAAATTCACCACGGTCCCCGCCATGCTCAGAGGAATGGGGACCCGGACGGGCCAGCGCAGGTCGGGGGTACGGACGATAACGCGCATAAGCGGCTCCCTCCCGCTCAGCCGATAAAGACCCGGATGTGATCCCCGTCGGCGCTCTCCACCGTGATGATGTCCCCGATGCTCTCGCTGTCAAGGCATTGGATCACGGCCTCGGTCAGTGCCTCCACGTCCATCCCCTCCATGTCCCCCGACATCTGGATGGGCAGCTTGCC
>JAGBDQ010000016.1 GCA_017937415.1 Oscillospiraceae bacterium | reverse complement strand
TCCAAAAAGGCCTCGGTGCCTAAGTCGTCCAGCACCTTCTGCAGGTTGGGCGCGCGGTACTTTTCCACAATGAGCGGATCCACGTCTAAAAAGGTATAGCCCAGATTCTTGGCCAAAAGCTTGCCCACGGTGGACTTGCCCGACCCGGGCATTCCGATCAGCGTAATGTTCACGGGCCTTCCCCCTTAATAGATGGCGTCCAGGTGCCGGATAAGGGCGGCGATGGTCCCCTTTTTGCAGGGGGGAAGCACCACCACGCCGGGTACCGCCTTCACGGCGGGAATGGCGTTTTCCGGGGCGAAGGGAATGGCCGATACATCCAGCATGGCGATGTCGTTCTCGTTGTCCCCCACACAGTAGACGTTCTCCTTCTGGATACCCAGCATCTCCGCCAGACGCAGGGCCGAGGCTCCCTTGGTGCAGCCCTTGGCGTTGAGCTCCAGCATATGGTCAGCCGAGAAGATCACCTCGTACCGGTCCCCCCACCGCTTCAGGATCTCGGCCTGAAAGGTAAGCAAGGTCCTGTGGTTATGCTCCATGATCGCCTTTTCCCAGGGGAAGGGCATCTCGTCGATCGGGCAGATATGGCTCCGGGCCCCGGTATAGGCAATGTGGTTTCTTACATAAAGGTTGGGGTTCCAGGCGTAAAGGTCGTTCTCCCCCGAATAGACCTCTAAGGACATTTTGGGGAATTGCCGGGAAAGCTCCGCCATATCCTCCCGCACGGTAGGGGGAAGGGGGGATTCAAAGAGGGTCTCTCCCGTCTCAAAGTCGTAGATCAGGGCCCCGTTGGCCATCAGCACCGGGGCATTGAAGGGGACCAAAGGGCGGATCTTGCGGAAGGTGCAGTGGGTCCGTCCGGTGGCGATGGTAAAACGGCCTCCCTCAGCCTCGAAATAGGCCAGCATATCCAGGTTGTCGGGATGGACGTTATTTCCCTCCGCGAAGGTGGCGTCGTAGTCGGACACCAGCAGCACGCCGTCAAATTTTCCCAATATAGGTCCCCTCTTTCCAGCGGTTATTTCAGGTCAGCGCCCTCCAGCCATTTGCGGATGGGAGTGACCCTGCTCAGGGCAAAAACGCCCGCAACAGCGATCACGGCGCTGGGAAGCATGTAGAAGAGATTGTAGAGGGCGGAGTAAAAAAACGGGGTGGTCATGGTCAGCCCCAAAAACTCCTCGGGCATCCACTCGGCGTAGACGGTCACGCCGCTGAGATAGTGGATCACGAACCGGGCCGCGCTGCCGATGAGGGCGGCCAGCCAGGCCAAGTCAGCCTTCCGCTTCAGCACTCCGGCAAAGCCCACGAAGGCGTAAGCCACCGAGTAGTCGAAGATGATGGAGACCCAGCTGATGACAAAGCCCTCCCCCAGGAAGTACTTGAGGGTGCCGAAGACCAGGCCGACTCCCACGCCCCAGCCCCAGCCCCAGCGGATGGCAAAGAGGATCAGGGGGATCATGGTGGCGTTGATGGAGCCGCCGCTGGGTCCCACATCCAGCTTCACATAGCTCAGAACCACCGACATGGCCACACAGAGCGCCGCCTCACAGATCATTCGTACCGTTTTGTTTCGCATACTTGTTGCCTCTCTTTACAATAAAGTACCGCAAGCGCAAACCGGAATGGCGCGTCGCGGTACGAAAAAAGAGACAAAAGTCACTCGATCGCTCCCTACGCCGGCATTACCCGGATCAGGTGTAGGCCCAACGGGCCAAGGGACCGGGGACGGCGTTACGCCCCACATCACAGCCGAACTTGCGTTCAGCGCCCCTGCTATTCTGTTTTGTCCTTACGGTCTGCCTATATTGTATAGGAGGGAGGGTTAAATGTCAAGACCTTGTGGTGTATCGTCAAGTTGCACAAAAACGACCTCAAAAGTTTGTGCAAAATGCCGAATGGGTTTTGAAAGAAAAAATGGAATTTGTAACCGTTTTTGTAACCGGCGTGTGTTATAATAGCTGTGCAATGGTAGGAGGGGCATACCCCGTTTCCTGCCTGAAACGGCCAAAAAGAGCAAACAGGAAGGAGGGAGAACCGATGCAGGACAGCAGACTGAGAGGCAATGAATACCGGACTACGGTGATCTGTATCGACTCCTATGATAAGGGTGTGCCCACCGGGCGGTTTTATAACCCGGCCAGAGAGGGCGGCACCGCATTTGAAAGCTTGAGCCAACTGCTTGTGGGTATGGAGGACCTTTTGGACGAGTACCAGCTCCCCCAGTCCTTCACCGCAGTCAGAAGTTTTTCGTCTGTCTCCTCCCGGCCCGGGAGCGCGGCCGATACCCTGCAGCAGTCGGGTAAGGTGGCCACCTTCTCGGTGCGGATCATCTTCCGGCAGAACGCCAGCTGGCAGGGCTCGGTGGCCTGGCTGGAAGGCAAGCGGGAGGAGAGCTTCCGCAGCGTTCTGGAGCTGATCCTCCTGATGGACGGCGCGTTGCAGGAAGCCAGGCAATAAAAGGGGCGGCATCAGGCCCCAGGCAGTTACATAACGGCGACAAAATATCCCCGGAGCGTGGCTCTGGGGATATTTTTGTCCCGTTTGCAAAAGCGGGCGCGCTCACAGGGCCATGGCCCGCTCCAAAATCAGGTCCCGGCCGATCTCGGCGGGAGTCCAGGGAATATACTCATCTACAGGCAGTCCCTTCTCACTGATGCCCCGGCCCTCATGGGCGGCGTGGGTCATGCGGATGGGGTAGGAGAGGGTCATTTTCTCGTGGACGGCAACGGTGATGGGGTCAAAATAGTCCAGGGTACCCATGGTGGGCCGGCCCATGACCGTGACCTTGCTCCCGCAGCGTTTACACTGGGCCGCAAAAGCCTCCCCCTCGTCCTCACAGAAGGTGTCGGTAAGGACCACCACCTGCTCCGGGGCGGCGGAAGCGGGGGTAACGGTCCCCTCCACGGGCTCGGGGGGCAGGTACACCAGGCCCTTGCCGACGTTGTCCTTGTAGAGGGCCAGCTCCCGGTCGATCATGGCTATCTCCTCCGGGTCAGAGAGGGTGGCGCGGAAGGCGGAGAGCACGTCATACCGCCGGTTGCAGTTGTTCTCGGTAAAGAGGCACCAGCACCCCTCGTCCCCAAAAAGCTCCGTAAGGGACCGCTCCCGGTCCACCAGATAGGGGAGAAGGCCGTCGCAGGCGTCCCAGTCCCCACCCACATTCCGGCGGAGGTCCAGAATGAGCTTTTTACTTCCGGCAATATCCCCGCTGTGCTGGGCCAGAAGGGCGTCTATGGCCTCCCGGTCCATCCGCTCTAGCTTCAGGTATGCGGTGTTGTCCTCAAGCATCCGGAATTCGACGGGGTAATTCTCCTCAAAGGGGGGACAGGGGGGCGTCTCCACCCGCTCCCGGCGCCCGTCGGCGTGCTCCACGGTAAGGGACCGGGCCATACGCAGGTAGCCTCCCCACAGTTCCCGCTCGGGAATATCGCTGTTAAAGGCCACGTTCCGCATATAGGCCCGGATGCGCTCCGGCGGCATGCTCTGGACCTCTAATATCTTATCTCCGGGTACCACTCCGGCCCCCGGCCGGGCGGAAGTCACATAGAGACAGTCCTTGGCCCCCCGGACCCGGTAGGGCATCCCCAGGTTCCGGTAGTCGATCCAGTCCTCGCAGTGGAATTTCAGGTGCCTGTCGTGGAGGTCTCCCACCAGCTGGTGGAGGCTCCGGGCCAGGATCTCCATGGTAAGGGTGCCGTAACGGTAGTTGGAGAACACATAGGTGCGGCTCTCGTTGGGCATATAGTATTTCCGCTTGTGCTCAAAGCCCACGTAATCGTAGTGGATGGTGTTCACCAGGGCGTTATACAGCCCGTCCAGGTCAATGGGATGCTCCTTCATCTCGGCGTAGACCGCCTCCTTGGCCAGCCGCTCCCGCTCCACCCGGTCAGTCAGTTCCATGCTGCCACCTCCTGATGGTAAAAAGCGGGCCCCGCTCCCCATGAGCGGGGCCCGCTTTATTTTCTCATAGCTTTCGGGGATTGTCAATGATTCCCCAGGAAACAGGCTTTTACTGCTCGGCCACGATCTGGCCGGCCACAAAGCCGTTGGTGCAGGCCATGCCGATGGAGTTGCCGGCCGAGGGAGTGGAATACCCCAGGCCGTACCGGCCGCCCATGGAGTTGCCCACGGCGTAAAGGCCCTTGATGGGATGGAAGGAGGGGACCTTCCGCTTGCCGCCGCCGGGGCCGCCAGGACCGCCGGGACCACCGGGGCCGCCCATGCCGCCCTCTACCTCAGTGACCTCCATACCCATGACCTGATAGGCCTCGTTGGTGATGAGGCCGGACATGGTGACCATGGAGGGGGTGGGGGAGGAGGCGCCCACAGAGCCCACGCTGGCGAAGAAGGGAGCGGTCTCGATGGGCTGGAGGGCCACCTTGCCCTTGCCGTAATCGCCGTCCGCCCCGGCATGGCAGAACTCGTTGTAACGCTTGATGCTCTCCAGGGCCACCTTCTTGGTCTCCTCGTCGTAGCCGCACAGGGTCAGCAGCTCGTCCAGGGTGTTGGCCTTGTACATGGTGGCGCGGCCCCGCTCCATGATGGTGCCGGTGAGGATATTGATCTGGCCGTTCTCATCGGGGTCGGAGTCCAT
>JAGBDQ010000193.1 GCA_017937415.1 Oscillospiraceae bacterium | reverse complement strand
GGGGAGGACTCCTTCCTGCCCGGCACCGAGGCCTACACCTTCGACACCTTCGTGGTGGGGTCCTCCAACAAGTTCGCCTACGCCGCCGCCAAGGCGGTGGCCGACGCCCCGGGCAAGCCCAAGGGCTATAACCCCCTCTTTCTCTACGGGGAATCCGGCCTGGGCAAGACCCACCTTCTGTATGCCATTGCCCACGCCATCCACGCCCAGAACCCGGCTTACCGGATCGTCTATATCAAGGGGGACGCCTTCACCAATGAGCTCATTGCCGCCATCCGGGAGGGCAAGAACCAGGAGTTTCGGGACAAGTACCGGCAGGCCGACGTGTTTTTGATGGACGATGTCCAGTTCATCGCCGGCCGGGAATCCTCCCAGGAGGAGATGTTCCACACCTTCAACTCCCTCTATGAGGAGGGCAAGCAGATCGTCTTCACCGCCGACCGCCCGCCCAAGGAGATGCTCCGGCTGGACGACCGGCTCAAGACCCGGTTTGAGTGGGGCCTCCCTGTGGACATCCAGCCCCCGGACTATGAGACACGGGTGGCCATCATCAAGAACAAGGCCATCGCCCGGGGCATCGTCCTGCCCGACCCGGTGCTGCGGTATGTGGCCGAAAACATTACGGCCAACGTGCGGCAGATCGAGGGCACGGTGAACAAGATCCTGGCCTTCCAGGACCTGATGGGACAGCAGGTGGACGTGGACACGGTGACCCGGGCGGTGCGGGATATGTTCAAGGACAAGGCGGACTTCCTTCCCACCCCTGACGTGATCATCGAGGAGGTGGCCAAGTTCTACCACATCCCCTCCCACGAGATCAAGGGCAAGTCCCGGACCAAAGACATTGTGCTGGCCCGGCAGGTGGCCATGTACGAGATCCGGCGGATGACCACCCTCTCCCTCCAGGAGATCGGCGAGGTCTTCTCCCGGGACCACACCACGGTGATGCACTCCATCGAGCGGATCGAGAACATGGACAAAAAGTCCCCCGAGATGGCCGAGATCCTGAAGGACATCAACGCCAATATCAATGCAAGATATGAGTAAAGGCTGTCATGTTCCGCACCGGGGTAGTCGCCGGTTCCCTTTCCCTCCGACTCGGGCTGGTCTCTGGGGCCACTGGCCCCATCGCTCGCCCTCGCTCCAGTCCAAGCTCACCGGCACCCCGTTGCTTCACACTTCTCTCCACATTTCCACCGGAATTTGTCGATATGTGGAAACCCTTCTGTGAATAACTCCCCCTTCCAGATTTTTCCTGTGAATATCTCCTTTTTTTCCACATTTCCCTGTGAATGGGCTTGTCCTTCCCGTTCAGGCCCTCCCGACCCCTTTCCACATTCCCACCCTCTCTACGACTGCTTCTTTTCTTTCTTTTTTCCTCTCCTCTTTTCTGGAGAAATAAATCGAATGGAGGAACCACAATGAAGTTTTCCTGTGAAAAGTCTCTTCTCCTTCCCGCCATCAACACGGCCTCCCGGGCCACCACACCCAAAAGCTCCATTCCCGCGCTGGAGGGCGTGCTGATAGAGGCCGACACCGAAGTGCGCATCACCGGCTACAACCTGGAGACCGGCATCCGCACCGTGGTCCCCGCCGAGGTCCGGGAGGAGGGCTCTCTGGTGCTCTCGGCCCGGAAGATCGGAGACATCGTAAAAAACCTCCCGGACGACATGGTGAACATTACCACCGACGGCCTCAGCGTTCACATTCAATGCGGGGACGTCCACTACAACATCCAGGGCATCGACCCGGAGGAGTTCCCCGAGCTGCCTACCGTGGAGCCCCAGAACGCTCTGGTCCTTACCCAGGCCACCCTGGGGGATATGATAAACCGGACCCTTTTCGCTGTCTCCAACAATGACGGCCGGCCCATTCTCACCGGCTCCCTTTTTGAGGTGGTGGGGGATGTGCTCACCGTGGTAAGCGTGGACGGACAGCGGCTGGCCCTCCGGCGGGAGAAGCTGGAGGAGGCCCCCGGTAAGGACTTCTCCTTTGTGGTTCCCGGCGCCGCCCTGGGCGAGATCCGGGGGATCTGCTCGGACAGCGAGGAGACAGTCTCCATCACCACCGGCGCCCGCCACATTCTGTTCCGGGTGGGCTCCACCCTTCTGGTGACCCGCCGCCTGGAGGGAGAGTTCCTCAACTACCGTCAGTCTATCTCCTGGAAGAGCAACATCTCCTTTACCGCCGATGTGCGCTCGGTGATCACCTCCATCAACCGGGTGGCCCTGATCCTGCAGGAGAACGCCAAGACCCCCCTGCGGTGCATCGTGGGGGAGAATATGCTCTACCTCTCCTCGGTGACCCCCACCGGGGACGCCTCCGACCAGTGCCCCATCGCCGGCGGCGGGGACGACCTGCACATCGGGTTTAACCACCGGTTCATGCTGGACGCTCTGAAGGCGGTACCCACCGACTCCGCCAAGTTCCTCATGGGAACCCCCTCCACCCCCTGCATCATCGTCCCCGAGGACCAGCCCGAAGGGGAGGAGGAGTTCCTCTTCATGGTGCTGCCCGTCCGTATGAGCGCCACCTGGGACAAGAGGTAAGGGTATGCAGGAAGAGACAGTTCAGATCAATACCGAATATATCAAGCTCCAGGACCTTTTGAAATTTGCCGGGGTCACGGATACCGGCGGCATGGCCAAGGAGGTCATCCAGGCCGGGGAAGTGAAGGTGAACGGAGAGGTCTGCACCATGCGGGGAAAGAAGCTGCGCCCCGGGGACGTGGCCGAGCTTGACGGCGTCAGGCTGGTGGTGGAATGATCCTTCAAACGCTGGAGCTGGACTTTTTCCGCAACTATCTCCACGCCCAAGCGGAATTTTCTCCCGGGGTCAACGTGATCTGGGGGGAGAACGCCCAGGGCAAGACCAACCTGCTGGAGGCCATCACCTACTTATCCTCCGCCCGGACCCACAGGGCCCGGTACGACAAGGAGCTTATCCAGTTTGGGGTGGACCACGCCTTTCTCACGGGGGAGGTGGCCACCCGGGAGCGGACCTTCACCTTAGAGGCCAAGCTCCACCGGGGCGCCCGCCGGGAGCTCTTTTCCAACGGCGTCCGGCTGAAGGCCGCCGGGGAGCTGGGGGAGTACTTCAATCCGGTGC
>JAGBDQ010000192.1 GCA_017937415.1 Oscillospiraceae bacterium | reverse complement strand
CTTGGGGAGGTGGCGCCATGAGCCGCCCCCTTCCCGGCGCCTCCTTCCGGCGGAAGCTGACCGGGGCCTTTCTTGCCGTAGGCGTCATTCCCCTGCTCATCTGTCTGGTGCTCCTTCTCAACATTTTCCGTCTCTCCCTGGTCCGCAGCGACCAAAACAGTGCCGAAAGCCAACTCTCCGCCCTGGGGAGCGGCTTTTCCTCCCTCCTCACCTCCTGCGCCGAGGTGCTGGAGGACCTGAGCCGCCGGGAACTGGTGGCCGACGCCATGGCCCAGGAGGGGCGGAGCACTCTGGTCTACAACGCACTCTACACCACCGCCGCCCCTCACCTGCGGGAGGCCGACTTCTCCCTCTACGACACCAAGGGAGAACTCCTCTACACCACGGGCCGGGGCGATACCGGCCTTGCCCTGCCGGTAAACTGGGGCCTTCTGTGGGCCGCCCGCCAGGAGGAAAGCACGGTCTGCCGGGCGGTCTCCCCCTACGACGCCCCTTCCCGCGGAGCCATGGAGCTTTGCCGGGCCATCACGCTGGGAGATCAGACGGTAGGCTACGCCGTGGCCCGGTTCGACCAGGAGCACCTGACCCGGCTTTTTGCCGACCGGTACACCCAGGGAAGCAATGTGCTTCTGTTGGACCCCTTCTGGGACGAGGTCTACTCCTCTCCCGCCGTCCGGGACAGCGCTCTGGCCAAGACCCTCCGCGCCCGGCTTTTAGAGGGCCAGGGCCTGGACACGGCGGGGGAAGAGTCATACTCCCTTCTCCGGGAGGAGCGCAGCGGCTTCCTCCTCATTCTCCAGCGTCCCAGGCCCATGGCCGGCTGGGTCTCCCGGCTCTTCTCCCTGGCCGCTACCGTGTCAGTGCTCCTCTGCCTCACCCTCTCCCTGGCGGTAGCCCTGTGGTTCAGCCGCCAGCTCTTCCGGCCCATCCGCTCCCTCAACGACGCCATGGCCGCCGTGGAGGAGGGAGACCTGGAGGTCCGGGTGGAGGTGACGGGCGCCGACGAGCTCAGCCAGCTCTCGGGCCGGTTCAACCGCATGACCCAGCGGCTGGGGGAAAATCTGGAGGACTCCCTCCTCCAGCAGAAGGAGCTTTCGGATGCCCAGGTCCGCATGATGCAGGCTCAGCTCAACCCCCACTTCCTCTACAATACTTTGGACACTCTGAAATGGCTGGGGAAGATCCACAACGCCCCTGAGGTCTCCACCATCTCGGCCGACCTGGCCCACATCCTCCGTCAGAGTATTTCAGGGGACCGGTTCGTGCCTCTTTCCCAGGAGCTTCTCCTGCTGGACAAGTACGTGGAGATCCAGGAGATCCGGTTTCCCGGGAAATTCACCTTTGACCGCCAGGTGGAGGAGGAGCTGACCCAGGCGCTGGTGCCCCGGCTCATCCTCCAGCCCCTGGTGGAAAACGCCATCATCCACGGCTTTGAGGACGGGAGCCACGGCACGGTGACCGTCTCGGCCCGCCGCAGCGGGGAGAATATGGTGCTCACCGTCACCGACGACGGCTGCGGCATGTCCCGGGAAAGCCGGGACCGGTTCCTCTCCCGGGACCCCTCGGCCTCGGGCCACCATCTCGGTCTATACAACGTAGATGCCATTCTGCGGCTCCATTACGGCCCCGACCGGGGCCTGCGGCTGTTGTCCCGCCCCGGGGAGCGGGGCACCTGCATTCAGGCTGTTCTGCCCATACGGATGTCAGAAGGAGGAGAAGACCCATGATGAAAGTGGTCGTGGTGGAGGACGAAGCCCTGGTCCGCCGGGGGATCGTCCTTACAGTGGACTGGGCCGGGGTGGACTGCGCCGTGGTGGGGGAGGCCGCCGACGGCATGGAGGGCCTGGAGGTCATCCGGGAGAGCCAGCCTGACCTCGTCGTCACCGACATCAAAATGCCCCGGCTGGACGGCCTTGAGATGGTCCGGCAGCTCCGGGAGGAGGGAAACCGGGCCCATGTGATCATCCTTACAGCCTACTCCGATTTCTCCTACGCCCAGGCTGCCCTGAAACTGGGCGCGGTGGACTTCCTTTTGAAGCCCTTCCAGGACGGGGAGCTGGAGGAGGCGGTCACCCGGCTCAAGAGCCGGGTGGGGCCCACTGGGCCCCAGGCCCCCGGGCTGGAGGTCCCCGAGGAGGGCAAGAGCAAGTATGTGATGGAGGCCCTGCGCTACATCGCCGGGCACTACAACGACCCGGACATCAGCGTCAGCTCGGTGGCCCGGGATCTGGGCATCAGCGAGGGTCATCTCAGCCACGTGTTCAAGAAAGAGACCTCCCGCACCCTGGGCAGCTACCTCACCGACTACCGCATCCACATGGCCATGGAGCTGCTGCGGGACTGCCGGAACAAGGTCTACGAGGTGGCCGAGCAGGTGGGCTACCGGGACATTACCTACTTCAGCAGCACCTTCAAACGTGTGGCGGGCCTGTCCCCCTCGGAGTACCAGAAGCAGAGCCAGTAAGGGCGCTTTGGCCGAAGGCCAATACGCCCTCCCATAGGGTTTTCATATACACATCTCTCCCTACAACAAGGCCCCGGTCAACCGCAAAAGTTGACCGGGGCCCGCTATTTTTCGCTTCCTCTTACCGTAGGATCTCATCCAGCGTATCCAGCAATACCCCCACGTCGATGGGCTTGGCGATGTGGCCGTTCATGCCGTGGCGCAGGGCCTCCCGCTTATCCTCCTCAAAGGCGTTGGCCGTCATGGCAATGATGGGAATGGAGGCCAGCTCCCTGTCCCCCAGCTCCCGGATGGTCTCGGTGGCCTGGTAGCCGTTCATCACGGGCATTTGGATATCCATGAGCACCAGCCGGTAGTAACCGGTGCCCCGGTTCACCAGATATTCCACTGCCACCTGTCCGTTTTCGGCCACCTCCACCGAGAAGCCGGCCTCCTCCAGAATGGCCACGGCGATCTCCTGATTGAGCTCGTTATCCTCCACCAGGAGGATCCGTCCGGTATGACCGCTCCGGTCTCCCCCACGCCCCTGCCCCTGGGACTGCAGGGAGGCAAAGCCGGGCTCTCCATCCTCATCGTTCCAAAGCCGCAGGGTCAGGTCCACCGTGACCGTGGTGCCCACGCCCTGCTGGCTCTCCACCCGGATGTCGCCCTTCATCATATCCACGATGCTCTTGGTGATTGCCATGCCCAGGCCGGTACCCTGGATCCCACTGATGGTGGAATTCCGCTCCCGCTCGAAGGGCTCAAAAATATGCTCCAGGAACTCTGCGCTCATCCCAATGCCCGTATCCCGGACCCGGAACCGGTAGTTTCCAAAACCCGCGGGGGCACCGGGGCGCTCCTCCAGAGTGACCCAGACGCTCCCTCCGGAGTTTGTGTATTTAATGGCGTTGCCCACCAGGTTCAGCAGGATCTGGTTGAGCCGCAGCTTGTCGCAGCAGACCTCCCCGTGCTCCAGCGCAGGCTGGGCAACCTCCAGCTCCAGGCGCTTGGACTGGGCCTCCATCTGCACGATGCTCCTCAGACCGTTCAGGACCTCCGGCAGGTTGCAGGGCTCCTCGTCCAGATGGATCTTGCCGCTCTCGATACGGCTCATGTCCAAAATGTCGTTGATGAGGCTCAGCATATGGTTCCCTGAGGTCATGATCTTTTTCAGATACCCCTCCACCTGCTCCTTATTGTCAATGTGCCCGGCAGCCAGGGTGGTGAAGCCGATGATGGCGTTCATGGGGGTTCGAATATCGTGGGACATGTTGGAGAGGAAGGTGGTCTTGGCCTGGTTGGCCCGGTTGGCCTGCTGCAGGGCCTCCTCCAGAAGGCTCTTCTTCTCCAGCTCGCTGCGGGTCTCCCCATCCACACTTCTGAGGCCCAGCACGATCCCCCGGGCAGTGTCCCACTCTCCCGCCCGGACCACCTTCAGCTGGAAGTATTTGATTCCCTCTTTGCAGAGGGTGCGGTAGTTGGCGTAGCAGATCCCCTTCTCCTCCAGCTCGGCTTCCAGGTGCTCCCGGGAGGTGGCCAGGCGCATGGCCTCCCGATCCTCCTCGTAAACGCAGGAGGAGATGTATTTTTCCATGCTCTCTTCCAGCATGGGATGACCGAAAATATCGTCCAGCACGCCGTAGGGACAGTTGTTGATCCGCAGGGCACTGCCCACCCCCGTGTCCAGGTCAAAATAGCACACCAGATTGTAGTCGGTGCTGAGGGCGTGGACCAGCTCCATGTGATAGCGCTCCTGCTCCTCCCGGGCAGCGTTCTCCTGGCGCTTCTGCTCGGTACAGTCCAGCAGGAACCGCTGGTAGAGAGGCCGGCCGTTTTCCTCCACCAGCTTGACGCTGCCCATGATGTGAAGAAGCTTGCCGTCGTCATGGCGCACCCGGTACTCCACGCCTACGCTGTCCCCCACCTTTTTCAGGCTCTGAATGGCCTGGCGCAGCGCCGGCTTATCCTCGTCCACCACCGAATTGGCCACCGTGTCGAACCCATTCGCCAGCAGCTCCTCCTTGGAGCCGTAGCCCAGGATCCGCAGGGCGGCCTGGTTCACACTGTAGATCTTTGAACCGTCCAGGCTGTGGCGCATGACCCCGCAATCCAAAGTGGTGAAAATGGTCTCCAATGTCTGGTTCTTCCGGACGATCTCCTTCTCGTAGTCCCGCTCCTGGGTGATGTCGATGGCCACCCCCACGGTGCCCATAACGCTGCCGTCCAGGTCGTAGAGGGGAGATTTGTAGGTGGTCAGAAGCTTGGTTCCCTCCCCAGTCATTACCGTCTCCTCGGAAACGTAGGTGGCCTTGCTCTCCATGACGATCCGCTCGGACTCGATACAGGCCGGGTCGTCCTGCTCCACATCCCAAATGTAGGCGTGGCCCCGTCCCTGGACCTGCTCCTTGGTCTTGTTCACCGTGCGGCAGAAGCTGTCGTTCACCTTCTCGTGAATACCATCCTTGGTCTTGTACCAGATGAGGTTGGGGATATGGTCGATGGTCTCCTCCAGGAATTGCCGGGTCTCCCAGGCATCCTTGTCCGCCTTGTACCCCTCCTGCCAGCGCAGGAACCGGAAGCGCAGCTCCTCCTCCCCCATGGGGAGGGTCCAGATGTCCTGCACACCCTCCAGGTCCCGGTTGGTCAGGCAGGCGGTCTGCTCCTTCTCCCCAAGAAGGAGCACCTGAGCGGCCTCCTTCTTCCCGGCCAAAAGGGCAGAAAGGCTCCCGGGCATACTCTGTCCCCGCAGATCAAAGAGGATCACATCGGCCTTCTCCAGCAGTTCGGGCCGCATTTCCCCGCTTTCCAGGAAAGTGTGGGTGAACCGTTCCAGAGGCGGCAAAGCTCTGACCGCCCTGAATTCCTCAGGCCTCCCACTGATCAGATACAAACAGACATGGCAATGGTACATTACTCCTGCCCCCTATTTTACACTTTGGCGGAGCCGCCTCCCACCGGGCCTCTGTCCGGTTCTGGCCGCCGTGTTAAAAAATAGATAGATAGAAACATTTTACAGCATAAAGACCGATCTGTCAAATCCATTTCCGGCCCGGATCTTCTCCCTCAGTCAATGAGATAGGCCCTGCGCTCGTCGGCGGTCAGTTCCCGGCCGTCCAGGACCTTTCTGGCCTTAGCGATCAGGTCATCCAGAGTGTAGGCATGGTAGAGCCTGGAAATATCGTCACTGCTGATGACCACCGTTTTCCCGTCGCAGTCCCGGCAGAAGCTGATGGCGGTCTCCAACTTGTAGACTCCGTTCCCGGTTTTCCGGTAGATGTGGACGCTCTCCGACGTCATGGAGTTCACCTGAAGGGCGGTGCTGAGCACCTCACCTCCCTGATAGAAGGCAAATTTCAGATAACCTCCCTCAGGGGAGACCCCCTGCATGGTATATTCTCCCTTCTTCCAGTCGTAGACATGCAGACGCTGGGCGTTGTCCTGGAAGATCAGGTGGTCCCCATCGTCGGTGAAGGAGACCTCCCGGCTGGAGATGCCGTCCACCGCCAGCTCATGGAGGAGTTCCCCTGTGGGCAGATCTATCACCTGCAAAACGCCCTTCTCCCCATTGTAGAGTACTATGCGGTCCTCAGTGGGGGAAAGCCAGCCGTCCTGATCAAAATAGTTGCCTAAGTTCAGCTGCCGGGTCATCCCATCCAAAAGCTGACGGTCCAATTCGACCGTTTCTCCGGTTTCCAGGTCCCAGATGAGAAGCTGGGTCTTTTCGATCCGGTTTTCCCACAGGGTATCTTCCTTCAGATAGCCGCCGATCCAGAAGGGAATCAGCACATACCGGCCGCTGGCCGAAACGTTGGGCGTTCCGGGGTACAGATAGCTCATCTGCGGGTCAAAGTCCCCCATCAGCTCCCCGTAAGTCCATTGTCCGACCACCTCCCCTGTGTCGGGGTCGATGAGCCACAAAACGGGGCAGGCCAGATCCTCCTCTATGGTCTCGCTGTAAACGCTGCAGTGGAAGGATCCCTTGTTCCACACCAGCAGCTTTTCCCCTCCGGCTTGCAGACACCATTCCGTGCTGTCCGCCAGGGCGGGGAGATAGCCCTCCAGCTCCACCCTCCGGTCCTCTCCCCCATCAAGGGGGTGGAGCTTCACCGTGGTGCCGTTCCCGGCGAGGCAGGCCACCATCCGGTCCTCCACCAGGGCGGCCGTTTTGCGGTTATAGCCCACGCAGCATTCGTCCTCCCACAGAGTGGAAAGATCCCCGGTGTCGTAGAGATAGGCCCTTCCGTTGTTGCAGACGGTCAGCAGCCGGCTGGAATCCCGGGAGAATATGCTCTGGTACGGGGCACCCTCCAGCATGGTATAGGTATTGTCCACCACAGGGGCGTAGCAATAGACCCCGGTGGAGGTGAAGAAAAAGGCCGAATCGTTCAGCCACAGGGCCTTTTTAATGTCAGAAATGCCGATATAGTAGTGGTACGCGCTGAAAACGGGCTGCCACACATAGTCGTCGGTGGCGTTGGTGGAAAAGAGGTACCCGTCCGCCGTGACGATGAGCTCAGCGGCGTTGCTCCAGATATGATTGAGGACAATGGCGCTCCGGTCCTCGATCCGGCTCAAACGCTCCCCGGTGGTCCAGTCCAGACACACGGCCATATTGTCGTAGCTCACCGACAGAATGGTCCGGCTCTCGTCTCCGTCC
The DNA here is from genome assembly GCA_017937415.1 of Oscillospiraceae bacterium. Classification (GTDB taxonomy): domain Bacteria; phylum Bacillota; class Clostridia; order Oscillospirales; family Oscillospiraceae; genus Vermiculatibacterium. The sequence goes on along the minus strand of JAGBDQ010000192.1, from coordinate 6,490 downwards.
GGGACCAGCCTTTTCACCGAGGCCTGGTTATTCAGGCACAGGCAGGTGTCCTCATAGCGCAGGCGGCACTCCCCGGTCTCCACATTCCAGCACTCCAGCTCCCAGGTAGCCGGCTTGCCCGCCTGCCCCAGCAGGGTGGTCCCCTCCTTGATGTGGATGAGGGCCAGGTGGTCCTCATCCAGCCATACAGCCTCCTCGATGGCGTTGGACAGCGCATTGCGCAGGGGATAGGTCATGGCAAAGCGGTCGGTGTCCTCCCCGGTGACAAACAGGGCCAGGATGACCTCCTCGCTGCCCACCCCCTGTTTCACGGCAAGGGCGGTCCACTTTCCGCCAGGGGAGAGAAGGAAGCAGTCCTCCTGCAGAGAGATGGAGTTGTAGGCGTCTCCCTCCAGAAGATCATAAAGGGCGGCGGGGGCCCAGGACCGGCTCTCCCCGGTGGCTGCGTCGATCAGATGAAGCTGATGCGCCTCCGTGACCCTGGTCTCTCCCTCCCACGACTCCCGGTGGAGCCGCAGGTACTTGTTGGCGCAGAGGAGCTGGTTGGACTGGGCATCGTAGGTCCAAATAAGGCTTGGCTCCCCACAGTAGCCGCTGGTGTCACAAACGGGATAGTCCCACCGCCAGAGAACCTCCCCGGTGCGGTAGTCGAAGCAGAAAATTTCTTCATTGGTCAGCACCGCCACACTGTGGTTGCCTACAAACTTGGCATCCAGGGCATTCTCCAGCCCCTCCTCCCAGCAGCACAGGTTCTCCAGGGTGGCCCCGTCCCAAATATAGATCCGGGAATCGGCGGTGAGCAGGACATTCTCCTCCTCGTTTATATCCATGCAGTTGCCGATCTCGCCTTTGTGCTCCAGCTGCTTCCATGGACGAAGCTGATAGCGGTAGTTCATGCTGTACGTGTAAAGGGCATCCTCCAGGGCGATCCGGGCCTCGGCCACATAGGGCCGGGTGGTGTCCCCGCTGCCTTCGGGCAGGGCCTCCAGGGCCACCAGAAGGGCCGCGTCCCGGTCCCCGGAATTCAGAAGCTCCTGGGAGGTCTGGGCCAGATACCGGAACTGATTTTCCAGCTTGGCCTGATAGTTCCGCTGGATCTCCCGGCTCTGCTGCCAGGTCACCAGGCCGAAGCTCAGCGCAGCGGCGGCCACCACCCCGGCCAGGGCCAGCAGCCGGCGCATCTTGTAGATCCGGTGCCGCTGGAAGAGCTCATCGTAGGAGCAGTAGAGCAGCGGAGCCACCAGCCGTGGCATCCGCTCCCGGGCATGGCGGAGCACCTCCCGGGTGTCCTTCCCCCGGAAGTCGGCGGCCAGGGGCTCTCCCTCCTCCAGCAGGATGGGCGGGAAGGCGGTCTCAGGCTCCCCCTCAATGAGGACCGGAAGGATATTTTCCCTCCCCCGGTACTTGATAAAGGTCTCGATCTCCCGCATACACCACCTGGACTCTAAGATCCGGGGAGAGCAGACCACCACCAGGAATTCGGACTCCTTCAGATTCTGCTCGATCTCCCCAAAGAGGTCGCTGGCCACCCCCAGCTCCTCCTCGTCCCGGAACACCCGGTGGATGTTTTCCTTGCCGCATTTTTTCCGGATCTCCCGGGGGATCCGGTAGTGCTCCAGGGCGCGCTGGAGATAGCCCGCCACGGCGCTGTCCAGCTCGGCGTGGCGGTAGCTGATAAACACGTCAAACTTAAAGCTTTGTCCGTCCTCCCGGCTCATGCCCTGTCTCCCCCTTCCCCCTCCGGCCTCTCCAGCCATTGGGCCAGACTGCCCAGCAGCTCCCAGGCATAGTCGTCCTTGGCCTGCTCCGCCTCGGTCAGCTCCTCAAAGGGCCGCAGGTCCGGGTGGAGCCGGCGCTCATTGTCCCGCACCGGGGCATACCGCCAGCCGTTCAGGCTGTGGAACCGTGCCCACCGCAGATGCTCCAGCTCCCGGTACAGCTCCGCCTTCTCCCCCCGGGTCTCCTCATAGGCCCGGAAGGCCCGGCGGCACACATCGGCGGTGAGGGCGGGAATGGCATCGTCCTCCAGCAAAAGCCGGGCCTTGGTCAGCAGGTGGTCGGCCGCCGCCCGGTTGGACCGGCGGAGGAAATCGCTCAGCTCCTCCCACTGGGGAGCTTCGCCTCCCGCGCTTTGGCGGTAGATCTCGTGCATGGCCCGGGCCGCCCGGTCCAGCCCGGAGCGGAGGACCAGCTCAGGGGTGTAGATCTCCCGGTGGGTGCCGAATACCACGGCCCCCGGCAAAGGCCGGGAGAGACGCACATGGACCGCCCCGGTCACCGGAAAGGCCCGCAGCAGCTGGCTGTAAAGCTCCAGGTTCTCCCCCTCATCCTCCCCACAGAGGATGATCCGCCCCGCCCGGGTCAGAAGCCCGGCGTCGGCGTCCCAGCTTTCGGAATGAAAGATCAGCCCATCCCGTCCGGGAAGGGCCGGCCCCAGCTCCAGAGTGTTGTCCAGCCAGGGGTGGCGCCGCAGGAAGGAGCCATCGTCCCCAAACACATGATAGCTCACCCCCCGGTCCAGCCGGGAGAGGTTCACGAAAAGGCCCTGCTCCAAAAGGGCGCCGGCGCAGCGGCCGCCCCCGATCAGCACCACCTGGTCCTCCCCGGTGAGAGGATGCTCCCTCCAGTATAGCCGGGCGCAGCTCTCCCAGGGGTCGAACAAGATCAGATTTTCCGGGGTCTGCCCGGGGACCAGCGTGGTCTGGCAGCACACGGTCCCTCCGGCAGCCGCCGCCTCCAGGGCCCGGGTGTAATTTTCCAGCCCGTCCTCCCCCAAGAAAAAGAGGGTGCGTTTTCCACCGGCCCACTTTTTCGCCAAAAGGGCCCCGGGGCCCTCCCCGGTGGACAGCCACGTTCCGCCCGGGGGAGCGGGAAAGCGATTGTCCTCCTCCTGGCCGCAGAACACTGCCACCGCTTTGGGCTCCCGGGCGGTCAGCCCCTCCGCCAGAGCCACGGTCCGTTCGTTTCGCTCCGAAAACACATACCAGCTCCGGCCCCGGAGCCGCCGCAGCTTCATCCAGGGCAAAAGCCGCCCCATCATCAGGGAGACCGCCGCCCCGATGAGCAGGGCCAGCAGCCCGGTGCTCAGCAAAAGGAACAGGGTGCCCACCACCCGTCCGGCCACGGTGACCGGGTAATAGTCCCCGTAGCCCGCCGTGGTGAGTGTCACCAGGGAAAACCAGACCGCCTCCCCCATGGTGTGGATGGATGACGCGGGGGAGAAGGATTCCACGTAGACCAGCAGTCGGAGAAGGGCCCCATAGGCCATCACACACGCCAGAGCCCAGAGCCAGCGTTTTTTCTTCATGCGCTCTCCTCCCCGCCGCTCTTCTCCGCCTTCAGCACCCGGGGCAGAAGCAGCACATTGTTGCGGTCCATGGCCTTGTAGTCCACCTTTCCGCCGGTAACGGCGTTTTCAGCCGCCGAAAGCCCGTCCAGCTCCTCCCAGGGGATGAGGCAGGCGTGGAGCCGGCGGAGCATATCCCGGCCCGGGCGGAGCTCACTGCGCCCCTCCCGGTCCAGTTGAGCCTTGCGCTCCCGGCACCGGGCCAGGAAGGTCTCCCGGTCCATGGCGTCAAACCCCATCGCATAGTGGAACGCGCACCAGCGCAGATGCTCGGTGCGGCTCAGGTTCTCCAACTGGGCTTCCGTCAGGTCCCAGTCCCCCGAGAGCACCTGTTCCGCAGTCTTGCCCGAGGCGCGGAGAAGCGCGGGAATGAAATCCGCCGAGGCCCGGCTGCTCAGGCGGCTGAAGTAATCGCACCCGGCCCAGTTCTCCCAGGTGGAGCGGCCGTTCCCGGCGCAATAGCACTGGTTCAGGGCCATGGCCATCCGGTCAAGCCCCTGGGTACACAGCACCTGGGGGGTGTAGATCCCCCGGTGGACCGTGAGCCGGCCCCCGGGGCCATGGCGGATCACGCCCTGGTAGGAGCACTGATACACCGCCGCCTCCGACTGAAGCCGGGAGAGATACCCGGTCAGCTCCTGGGCGATCTCCCGGTTTCTCTTGGGGTCCCCGGTGCAAACCACAATGTATTTCAGGCTGTCCTTTCGCTGTGTCAGATACCCGTACATTTCCCGGCTTCGGCCGTCAAAGGGGTGGAAGGAGATCTGATAGGCCTCCAGCATACTTTTTCCACTGCTGGCAAGGGCGCCGTTCACCTGCTCACAGTCGGGAGAAAACACCGCCAGGCGGAAACGGCTCCCCTCAAACTGGCCGTTCATCACCAGCTGCCGGAGCACCGCCTGCCCCACCCGGCCGAAGCCCACCACCAAGGCTTCAAAATCCTGGGTGGCCCTCCCCTCGGCATCAAAGGCCACCGCATCACAGGGCGGATAGTCCTGCACCAAAAGCCGGGCCGCCAGAGCGGCGTCGTCAAAGAGGGTGACGCTGCCGTAGCCGTAACGGTCTCCCCAGGCCTGAAGGCTCTCGCCGCCGCAGTCCTCCCCTCCGGACAGGATCAGGGTGAGCTGCCGGGGGGAGATCCCCCTTTGCTCCAGCGCGGAGAGCAGATCCGCGGCATACTGCAGGTTTTTTCCCGCATCCTGGTCCATGGCATAGAGGGTGAGCTGCCGCCCCGGGCGCATACCGATGCTCCGCAGAAACCGTCCGTCAGGCTTCAGGGCGTTGGGAGCTGTAAAGGCCACAGCCCCCATGGCGGCGATCTCCCCTGCCTGGGCCGGGGTCATCTGGGTATCCACAAAAGCGAGGGTGTGCCGTCTTTCACTGTCCGCCAGCTTCCGCCCGAAGGAGATGCTCTCCGGCCCCACCCCATAGATCAGCTCCAGCCTGCCCCGGAACACCAGCAGCAGCCGCAGCCGCCGCATGGCGCTGGCTCCAATGGTGGTCAGGGCCGCACTGGCCGTGGCAAAAAGGGCGATCAGGTGGACCAGCCAAAAGAGAAGCTGGGCGGGATAGGCCGCAAAGAGGGCCGTGCCGTTGACGGCGGAAAAGTCATTGCGTCCCAGGAACATCCCCAGGGAGGCCAGCACCGCGCGCACCACCGCCAAAGGAGAAAAGGGGACCTGCTGGGAAAAACCGTAGCCATAGCAGAAAAATCCCCCCAGGGCGGCCAGCAGGGTGGCTCCTCCCGTCAGGCGGGCGGCATTCTTTTGATTGACCACCAGGCCCACCACCATGGCCAAAAAGCCTGCGGCAGTCAACAAGATCACAGTTGTGCTGACCCCCATTGCAATCCCCTCCCAAAAAAGCTTTGTCTATGGGAAAGTATAGCAAATCCTGACAGAAAAGGCAACCTTTCCCGTCCATTCCCGCAAAAAAGCCGAGGCTTTCGGGCAAAAAAAGATCGGAGCAAGCGATCCATCACTTACTCCGACCTGGCACCCACGAGACGATTCGAACGTCCGACCCTTCGCTTAGGAGGCGAATGCTCTATCCCCTGAGCTACGTGGGCATGCTTTTTGCCTGTTCATTGTACCCCAAACCCGCCCCGGTTGTCAACCGAAAACCGCTTTCTCCGCCCGCAGGGAACAAATCCAATATTTTTGTGCTAAATTCCATATTGTTCTTGCTTTTTCCTCGGTTATCCTGTATGATGTAATTTAACAGAGGAAAGGAGGAAATTCTTTTGAACAAGTTCATCATCGACCGGAAAGAACGGGTCGTTTTGGGCGGATTGGAGCAGACCATCCACATTTGGGGAACCGCCGAACGAAACCCCGTTCTTCTTTTTTTACACGGCGGTCCCGGCGTCCCCAACCGCCACGGCATCGCCAAGCGCCATCTGGACCTGACGGACGACTTCACCGTAGTGGCCTGGGACCAGCGGGGCACCGGGGGGAGCTACTTCGGCTGTGACCCCGCCTCCCTTACCCTGGACCGGCTGGTGGAGGACTGCGTGGAGCTCATCGCCTACCTGTGCCGCACCCTGAAGAAGAAAAAGGTCTACCTTTTAGGCGGGAGCTGGGGCACCGAGCTGGTCACCTTTGTCTGCGCCCGGGCCCCGGAGCAGGTGGCGGGCTACATCGGCTACGGCCAGGTGGTCAACGGAGTGGAGAATGAAGCCCGCTCCTACGCCTTTGCCTTAAAGCAGGCCGAGGCCGCCGGGGACACCGAATCGGTGGAGACCCTGAAAAAGGTGGGCCCCCCGGTGGACGGCCAGTACACCCCCGTCTTTGAGGGGCTCATGGCCCAGCGGCGGGTCCTCAGCAAATACGGCGGGAGCAACGTGAAAAAGGTGGGCTACTTCCAGGGTACCGTCCTGCCCATCCTCCGCTCTCCTGAGCTCTCCCTCCGGGACAAGTGGGGCACCGCCAAGGGGTATCAGCTCTGCCTGTCCCAGATGTGGCCCACCATTGTCCACTACGACTTCCTCCACGACCTCCACGAGTTCCAAGTCCCCTACTACATCTTCCAGGGCCGGATGGACGAGAACACCCCGGCCAGCCTCATTCAGGACTACTATGACGCCATCACCGCCCCTGACAAGGATCTCATCTGGTTCGAGCACTCGGCCCACGGCCCCTTAGG
>JAGBDQ010000191.1 GCA_017937415.1 Oscillospiraceae bacterium | reverse complement strand
CCCCTATTATGACAAGGAGCTTTTGGTGGTGGCCGCCAAGGAGAGCGGCCTGAGCCATCAGTTTTTGACCGAGTACGACGAAAAGCCCAACAACAGCTTCCTCTACTCCCTGGTCATGGGCCAGTCCTCCCTGGTGGGGGGCCATCAGGGCCCCACCTTGGAGCAGATGGCCGCCAAGGCCCAGCGGGAGGCCGTTCTGGCGGTGGCCCAAAAGGGGAGCTGCGTCATCGTAGGCCGGTGCGCCGACTACATCCTCCGGGACCAGCCGGGGCTGGTGCGGGTGTTCATCTCGGCCGACCACGACGCCCGGATCGCGCGGATCTGCAAGCGGGACGGGGTCACCGAGAAGGAGGCCGAGGACAAGATCAAGAAGATGGATAAGGCCCGGGCCGCCCATTACAGCTTCCAGACCGACAAGAAGTGGGCCGACGTGGAGAGCTATGACCTGTGCATCAACTCCTCCCGGAAGGGCATTGATGCCGCCGTGAAGCTGATCCTGGACTTTGTGAAGGCGTAACGGGACAAAAGACATATGACTGTATATGGGGAGCGGCATACTGTGCCGCTCCCCTACTTTATAAAGCGGGATTTTATGCAGAATATTCTGCATATTATTTTTTGAGATTTGAGGGAAAATGGCGGCTTTGACGGAAGTGCGGAGGTTAAGAAACCTTATTTTTGTGCAAAATGCAAATGAAAAAGGGGTTGCATTTTATTCAATATGAATGTATAATTATGCACATCCTCACCGAGAGGGAAAAAGGAGACTGATGAAAATGAAAAACGTCAAGAAGATCGCTGCTCTGACCCTGAGCGCTGTGTTGTGCCTGGGCATGCTCACCGCCTGCGGTGGAGACAAGGACAAAGCCGCCGACCTGAAGACCATTGAGGAAGGCAAGCTGATTTTGTCCACCAACTCGGACTTTTCCCCCTGGTGCATCCTGGCCGATGACGGCAGCTTTGAAGGCATTGACTACGAGTTCGCCGCCAAGATCGCTGAGAAGCTGGGCCTGGAGCTGGTCATTGACGACATGGGCTTCGATGCCGCTTTGACAGCCGTTCAGAACGGCCAGAGCGATGTGGCCATGGGCGGCGTTTCCATCACCGAAGACCGGAAGGCCGTTATGGACTTCACCGACCCCTACGCCACCGGTGTGCAGGTGGTCATTGTGAAGGAGGGTTCCCCGGTCACCATGGACAATCTGGGCGATTACATGATCGGCACCCAGCTGGGCACCACCGGCTATCTTTACGCCTCGGACACCCCGGAGAACGGCGGCTACGGTGAGGACCATGTCATTGGTTACGATGGCGGCGCCATGGCAGTCCAGGCGTTGATCAACGGGACGGTGGACGCGGTCATTATTGACGACAAGCCCGCCCAGGAATATGTGAAGGCCAATCCCACTGCAGGGCTCACCATTCTGGAGGGCACCTGGGTGGAGGAGGATTATGCCATCGGCGTGCAGAAGGGCAACACCGCCATGCTGGAGGCCCTGAATAAGGCTCTGAAGGAGCTCAAGGAGGATGGTACCCTCCAGGGCATAATGGATATGTACATTAAGGCTGACTGAAGCCGCGTGTCGCTAGCAGGCGAGGCGTGAATGATTGGTAAATTTACGAGGGGGCGGCCCGAACCGGGCCGCCCCTCTCACCGTGATATGAGGGGGTGCGCCCATGGATTGGGCCCAATACTACGCACAGCTGACCGCCATGGCCAAGGCCGGGGAAGAGCTGGATTTTTTTGAAAATTTCTTTCGCCTGTTTTACCAGGCCTTTGTGGAGGGGGAGCGGTGGCGGCTCTATGTAAAAGGTTTTGCCTCCACGCTGGAGCTCACCGTCATGGCCCTGTGCATTGGCATCGTGCTGGGGGTGTTGGTGGCCGTGGTCCGCACGGCCCACGATCAACAGCGTAAAGGACATAAAAACCCGGTTTTGGGACTGTTCAATGGCCTGTGCAAGGTCTACACCACGGTTATCCGGGGCACCCCCATGATGGTTCAGCTCCTCATCTGGAGCTTTGTCATCTTTTCCTTCAGCCGGAACCGGGTCCTCATCGGGGCTTTCGGCATTGGCGTCAACTCGGGAGCCTATGTGGCCGAGATCGTCCGGGGTGGACTCATGAGCGTGGATGTGGGCCAGTCCGAAGCCAGCCGCAGTCTGGGCCTGGGATACTTTGACACCATGCGTTTTATCGTGATCCCTCAGGCCTTCAAGAACATTCTGCCCGCTCTGGGCAATGAGTTTATCACCCTCTTTAAGGACACCTCCCTGGTCTCTGCCATCGGCGGCGCCGAACTGATCTACTACGCCCGGGCCATCGGCTCCAAGACCTATGAGTATATGTTCCCCCTCTATGGCGCCGCTCTTATGTATCTGATCTTCTGTATTATTCTTACCTGGCTCCAGGGCAAGCTGGAAAGGAGGCTGCGGCAAAGTGATAGACGTTAAAAACCTGTCCAAGTCCTTCGGGGACAATTTAGTGCTGGACAACATCTCGGAGCACATCTCCCCCGGGGAGAAGGTGGTCATCATCGGCCCTTCGGGCTCGGGCAAATCCACCTTTCTCCGGTGCCTCAACCTGCTGGAGGAGCCCGACAAGGGCACCATCACCTTTGACGGCAAGGTCATCACCGACCCCAAGGCCGATATCAACGCCATCCGCCGGGAGATGGGCATGGTGTTCCAGCACTTCAACCTCTTCCCCAATATGACCATCCGGAAAAATATCACCCTGGCCCCCGTCCGGACCAAGCTCATGAACGAGGCCGAGGCCAATGACCAGGCTACTCTCCTCCTGCGCCGGGTGGGGCTGGAGGAGAAGGCGGACGCCTACCCCAACCAGCTTTCCGGCGGCCAGAAGCAGCGTATCGCCATCGTCCGGGCCATGGCCATGAAGCCAAAGGTCATGCTCTTTGACGAGCCCACTTCCGCCCTGGACCCCGAGATGGTGGGGGAGGTGCTGGAAGTTATGAAGGAGCTGGCCCACGAGGGTATGACCATGGTGGTGGTCACTCACGAGATGGGCTTTGCCCGGGAGGTGGGCACCCGTGTGCTCTTCATGGATGGAGGGCACATTATTGAGCAGAACACCCCCCAGGAGTTCTTCGACCACCCCAAAGAGCAGCGTACCATGGACTTTCTCTCCAAGGTGCTGTGACTTGACAAAGCCCGCGGGCCGGGGGTACAATACCCTCCGGCCCGTCTTTTATTCCAGCCTCAAGGAGGCGATTTCTGTGAATGTGCGCTCCCTCCGTGCCGCCTTTCCCTATACCATTCCCGTGCTGGCGGGCTACCTCTGCATCGGGGTAGCCTTTGGCCTGATGCTGGAGCGGGCGGGGTATGGGGTGGTGTGGTCTTTTATCATGAGCCTCACCATCTATGCCGGGTCGGGGCAGTATTTAGGGGTCTCCCTTCTGGCCGGGTGCGCCGCCCTGGGCACCGTGGCTCTCCTCACCTTCATCATCAACTTCCGGCATCTGGTCTACGGCCTTTCCATGCTGGAAAAGTTCAAGGGCATGGGGAAGCGGAAGCTCTACATGATCTTTTCCCTCACCGATGAGACTTACGCCCTCCTGGCCCAGACCACGCCGCCCGACGGGGTGGATGCCGGCAGCTTCTACTTCTCCATCGCGCTTTTGGACCACCTCTACTGGATCGCCGGGTCGGTGATCGGCAGCCTGGCCGGGAGCCTGCTGGCCTTTGATACCACCGGAGTGGAGTTCGCCATGACCGCCCTCTTCCTGGTCATCGCCGTGGAGCAGTGGCGGGAGAAGGGCAACCGGATCCCCGCCCTGCTGGGGCTGGGCATCACCCTGGTGAGCCGTCTGGTCATGGGGGCGGACAATATGCTCATTCCTGCCCTCATTCTGATCGTCACTGTGCTCCTCCCCCTCCGGGGGAAGCTGGATGTACAAGGAAAGGAGGACGATCCGGTATGCTGACCCCCACCCAGGCCGCCCTCAGCGTGGCGGTCATGGCCGCCGTCACCTTTCTCACCCGGGCAGCCCCCTTCCTTCTCTTTGACCGGGGGGACAAACCGCCCAGGTGGGTGCTCTCCCTGGGGCGCATCCTGCCCCCCGCCATCATTGCCATGCTTGTGGTCTACTGCCTCCGGGGCCTGTCCTTTGCCGAAGCCGGGCTGTGGGCGCCCCACCTCATTGCCTCGGTGGTGGTAGTGGCCCTCCAGTGGAAGTTCAAAAACGACCTTGTCTCCATCTTTACCGGCACGGTGCTGTACATGGTGCTGGTCCAGGCGGTGTTCTGAGAAAACGAAAGCGGCGGGCTGATGCCCGCCGCTTTTGTCTGTTGGTCTCACTCCATATGAAGCTGCGTTTCCCGCGCCTTCAGGATTTTGGGGAAGCGGGTAAAGAAAATGGTGCCGGTGACGGCGGCGGCCAGGAAATCGGCCACGGGCTCGGCCAGAAGGACGGCAAAGACCTTGTCGCTGAGGAACAGGGGCAGAATAAAGATAAGGGGGATCAGCAGGATGATCTTCCGCAGCAGGGCCAGGAAAAGGGAGATCTTGGCCTGCCCCAGGGCCACGAAGGTCTGCTGGCAGGAGAACTGGACTCCCATCATAAAGAAGCATCCGGCATAGATCCGCAGGGCCCACACCGTCAGCTCCACCAGCTGAGGCTTGTCGTTGAAGATGCTGACGAAAACCTGGGGGAAGAGCTCCACCAGGGCCCAGCCGCCCGCGGCATAGACCACGCCGCTGACGAAAAGGAGCCGGAAGGCCTTTTTCACCCGGTCCAGCTGCCCGGCGCCGTAGTTGAAGCCAATGATGGGCTGCGCCCCCTGGGCCAGTCCCTGGAAGATCATGGAGAGCACCTGGATCACCGAGGAGCAGATGGTCATGGCGCCCACCGCCGCATCTCCGCCGTATTTGAAGAGGGAGGCGTTGAAAGAGATGTTCACCAGGCTCTCGGTGGATTGCATGATAAAGGGTGAGACCCCAATGGCCACCACAGGCAGCAGGACCTTGGCCTTCAGGCGGAAATACTTGAGCTGGAGCTTCAGCTTGGTCTTTTTTCCCGTCAGGAAGACCAGCACCCACACGGCCGAGACCCCCTGGGCGATGATGGTGGCCAGGGCAGCCCCCTGCACCCCCATGTTCAGGCCAAAGATGAAAATGGGGTCCAGCACGATGTTGGTGACCGCCCCCAGGAGCACGGTGGCCATGGAGACGGTGGAGAAGCCCTGGGTGGTAATAAAGTTGTTAAGGCCCAAGGCGATCTGGACAAAGAGGGTTCCCCACAGGTAGATCCCCAGGTAGCCGGTGGCGTAGCCGATGGTGTTCTCGCTGGCCCCAAAGAGGTAGAGCATAGGCTCCTTAAAGATCTGGAAAATGACGGTGACGCACACCGAGAGGAGCAGCATCAGCGCGGCACTGTTGCCCAGAATCTCGTTGGCGCCCTCCATGTCGTTCTCCCCCATGCGGATGGCCGCCCGGCTGCCGCCGCCCATGCCCACCAAGGCGGCAAGGGCCGAGACAAACATGAGGATGGAGAAGCACAGGCCCAGCCCGGTGAGGGCGATGTCCCCCACCTCGGGGATATGGCCGATGTAGATCCGGTCCACAATGTTGTAAAGGGCGTTGACCAGCTGAGCCACAATGGCGGGAAGGGCCAGGCGCACCATCAGGGAGCCAATGTTGTCCTTCCCCAGGTCGTTTTGACGTTTGCTCATAAATTTTCCTCCCCTTCCAAAAAGTAGGTGGCTTCCATGTCAGCCACGCTGAGGGCAAAGGCCAGGGGGTACTTTTCCAGGGCCTGACCCACCAGACGCTTGTCCTCGTCCCCGGAAAAGCCCATGTGCCAGCGGATGGCCATGGCCTCCTGCCGGGTGAGCTTCATAAAGCCAGAAATGATGTAAACCGACTTTTCTCCGTGACCGTAGGGCATGGGATCCTCGTAAAAGAAGGTGGGTACCTTCTCCCAGGCTCCCGTGGCCTCGTTTTTCACGTTCCGAGTGCCCGTCTTATAGCAGCCGATCTTGCACAGGTCATGAAGAAGGGCGGCGATGGCGGCGCTCTCCGGAGAGACCTCCAGGCCGTAGAGCTCCTGGACCCGATCCCGGGAGAGATAGTCCACCAGGCAGTGGTAGACATTGAGGCTGTGGTCGCACAGCCCGCCGGGGTAGGCCCCGTGGAACTTGGCCGAGGCCGGACAGGTGAAGAAGTCCGACTTGTTTTCCAGGTAGTCCAGAAGGGCGTCGGCCCCCTCCCGGTGTATATTTTCCCGGTATATCTCAATAAATTCTTCTTTTCCGCCCATACAAAATACCTCCTTATTTCGCGGCGATAAACACCCGCTCGATGCCGTCCACGGCGGCCTTCACCAAGCCCTCCACATCCAGGGCCTCCTCCGCCCTGACACATTCCGCCAGGGTGGGCTTGAGCCGGGGATGTTTGGGGGTGAAGACGGTGCAGCAGTCCTCATAGGGGAGGATGGAAGTCTCAAAGGCCCCGATCTTCCGGGAGATGCGCACGATCTCCTCCTTGTCCATCCCCACCACGGGCCGGAAGATGGGCAGGTCGGTGACCGCGCCGGTACAGCGCATGGCCTCCATGGTCTGGGAGGCCACCTGGCCCAGGCTCTCCCCGGTGACCAGAGCCCCCGCCCCGATCCGCTGGGCCACCTGGGCCGAAATGCGCATCATAAACCGCCGCATGAGGATGGTAAAGAGTTCCTCGGGGCAGGAACGGCGCAGCTCCTCCTGGATGGCGGTGAAGGGGACCACATGGACCACCAGCCGTCCGGTCCAGGGGGTGAGGATCCGCGCCAGCTCCAGCACCTTCTCTTTGGCAGCCTCGGAGGTATAGGGGTAGGAAAAAAAGTGGACCATGTCCAGCTCCAGGCCCCGCTTGGCCATCATCCAGGAGGCCACCGGGGAGTCGATGCCGCCTGAGAGCAGGCTCACCGCTCGGCCGGCCATGCCTACGGGAAGGCCCCCGGCCCCCGGCTCGGTGTTGCCGTGGACGAAGGCGTGGTCATCCCGGACCTCCACATAGACCGTCAGGTCGGGGTGGTGCATCTCGGCGGTGAGGTGGGGATAGAGGTCGTCCAGCTCCCCGCCCAGGTATTGGGCCAGCTGGATGGAGTTGAGGGGAAAGGTCTTGTCCGAGCGTTTGCACTCCACCTTGAAGGTTTTGGCCGCCGCCAGATCCCCGGCCAAAAACTCCTGTATGGCGGCCAGCATGGCCTCCTTGTCCTTCTCGCAGGCCCGGCAGCGGCACACCCCCGCCGCCCCGAAGATCTTTTTCATGGCCTCAAAGGCCCGGTCCATGTCGCAGTCCTCGTTTTTGGGCTCCACATAGGTGATGGACTGCCGGGTGGTCACCTTGAACTCCCCGCAGGCCTTGAGCCGCCGCCTGGCGTTCGCCATGAGCTGCTCCTCAAAATAGTGGCGGTTCAGGCCCTTCAGGACCAGCTCCCCCAGCTTGAGTAAAATCATTTCCTTCATACCGGCATTTCCTTCCTTTTCCATTCTTCACACCGATTATAGCACAGCCATTGTCCCAAAACAAGGGCCGCACGGCTTGCAACGGGAGAAAAAGGCTGTTATACTGATAACATCCCAAAAAGGAGGGCTCCCCATGAAATTACTGCTCCATATCTGCTGCGCCCCCTGCTCGGTGGCCTGTATCCAGCAGCTTCGCGCCGAGGGCATCGAGCCGGTGGGCTTTTGGTATAACCCCAACATCCACCCCTTCACCGAGTACCGGGCCCGGCGCAACTGTCTCAGAGAGTATGCCCAGTCCATCGGCCTGGAGCTCATTGAGATCGACGAGTACGGCCTTCGGCCCTTTGTGCAGGCGGTGGCAAACAACATTGACGGCCGCTGCTCCTACTGCTACGCCGTCCGCCTGGGCAAGACCGCCCAGTACGCCGCGGAGCACGGCTTTGACGCCTTCTGCACCACCCTCACGGTCTCCCCCTACCAGAACACCCCCCTCATTTTTGAGACCGGGAAAAAGCTGGCCGGACAGTACGAAGGTCTGGAGTTCGCCCCCTACGACTTCTCCCCCCACTACCGGGAGGGCCAGGCCCAGGCCCGGGAACTGGGGCTCTATATGCAGAAATACTGCGGGTGCGTGTTCAGCGAGGAGGACCGGTACTGCAAGAAGAAGAAAAAAGATTGCTGACCTATGGGAGGACGCCTGGGTGTCCTCCCATTTTTTGTTCCACGGTTTTCGCCTTTGACGGAAATTTTCTATTTACCTTCTCCCTGTTTTCGTGTAGAATAGACTTAATAAACAAGATGGGTCGATATGCCCATCACCCAGAAAGGAGGCCCTCCCCGTGGCGGACAGTCCATACCTTCCCGGCAATATTCTCTCCATGGCCGCCCAGGCCGCCGATCGGCTTCTGGAAGCCGGCAGCGGGGACGGCGCTCTGCTCTACCTCTACCTGCTGAAAACCGGCGGCAGCTATACAGTGGCGGCCGCGGCCAAGGCCCTGCGCTGGGAGCCCCGGCGGGTGGAGGACGCCGCCGGCCTGCTGGGTAAGCTGGGACTGGCCCAGCCCCCTCAGGAGGCCGCGTCTCCCACGCTCAAAAATGACGAGCCCCCCGAATACACCGCCTCGGACATCACCCGGGAGCTGGAGGACAAGTCTTCCCCCTTCCCCTTGCTGGTCACCGAGGTACAGAAGGCCTTAGGGAAAGTCCTTTCCACCAACGATCTGAAATGCCTTTACACCATCTATGACTTTACCGGCCTGCCCCCCGAGGTGATCCTGCTGGCAGTGCGCTGGTCCATCGAATCCTACCAGCAGAAAAACGGTCCGGGCCGGATGCCCCGGATGCCTCAGATCCAGCGGGAGGCCATTCACTGGAAGGACCGGGGGGTGGAGACGGTGGAAGAGGCCGAAGCCTATATGAAGCGGCAGCTTCTCCTCCGGGACCGGACTGTGCAGATCCTGGCTCTGCTGGACATCCGGGACAGGCCCCCAACGGACAAGGAAAAGGAGTATATCACCCCTTGGGTGGATATGGGGTTCCCCGACGAGGTCATCCGTCTGGCCTACGAGAATACCGTACTGCAAACAAGGACCCTGAAATGGCCCTATATGGACGCCATTCTGCGGGATTGGCACCAGAAAGGGCTCCACAGCGTCAAAGAGATCCGGGAGAAGGACCGGAAACGGCCGGGCAAGCCGGCCTCCACCGCCGCCGGGGCCACCCGGCCCCAGCCCGCCGCCCCCGGAGAGGGAGACAGGATGGCCCGGGCCGACATGGAACGGATGCGGGAGCTGCTGCGAAAAGACAGAGACAAAAACGAGGAGGGGAAGTAAATGGGATATGACGCCACCGTCCTCCGCCGGGCCAGGGAACGGCTGGACCGGGAGCGGCGGGACCGGGAGGACCGCTCCGCCGCCCTCAAAACCAAGCTTTTTGCCCAGATCCCTGAGCTTTCCGACATCGACCGGCAGCTCCGGGGCACCATGCTGGACGTGATCGCCGCCAGTCTCCGCAGCGGCAGCGACCCCACCCCCGCCGTTCAGGTCCTCCGGGACAAGAATATGGCCCTGCAGGACAGGCAGGCCCAGCTCCTCCGGGAAGCGGGCTACCCCGAGGACGCCCTGGACAACGCCCCCATGTGTAAAAAATGCGGAGACACCGGCTGGCAGGGGGGCAAAATGTGCGAATGCCTCCAGGCCCTCTGCGCCCAGGAGCAGGTGAAGGAGCTGAGCAAGGTACTGGACCTGGGGGAGCAGTCCTTTGACTCCTTCTCTTTGGAGTGGTACTCCCCCCTCCCCTGGCCGGGAGAGGCGGCCTCCCCCCGGGAGAACATGGAATTCCTCTGTGAGCTCTGCATGAACTACGCCCAGAAATTCGGGAAGTTTTACTTTCAGAACCTGTTCCTCACCGGGGACCCGGGGCTGGGCAAGACCTTCCTGTCGGCCTGCATCGCCAAAGTGGTGGCTGAAAACGGCTTTTCGGTGGTCTACGACACGGCGGTCAATGTTTTTGCCCAGTTTGAGGAACAAAAATTTGGAAAAGCCGTCCAAGATGGCAGGGAGGCCCAGGAGGAGACACGCAGGTATCTGGGCTGCGACCTGCTGATCCTGGACGACCTGGGCAGCGAGATGACCACCGCTTTTACCCAGTCGGCCCTTTACACCCTGGTGAATTCCCGGCTGGTGAGCGGCAAGTCCACTGTCATCTCCTCCAACTTAAGCATAGACGGTGTGCGGGAGCGCTACAACGGCCAGACCGCTTCCCGGTTGGCAGGTGAATATCGGATCCTTCGGTTCTACGGAGAGGACATTCGGCTCCAGCGGAAGGCCCGCCTGTAAGGGAGGGCAGAAAATTTTCCCTGTGACGGGAAAACCTTGCTTTTTCTGTCAAATTAGTCTATAATGTGGTTTACCATAATCTGATATTCCATATCTTGAATTTTACGGAGGTCGATCATATGAAATGCTGGAAGCGGCTTGGGGCCCTGGCGCTTACCGCGGCCCTTACCCTGTCCCTGTCGGTCCTTCCCGCCCACGCAGCCACCTTTTCGGATACCGAGGGCCACTGGAGCCAGGACGTGGTGGAGGATCTTTACGAGAAGAAGATCACCATGGGCTATGAAGACGGCACCTTCCGCCCTGAGGGGACCATGAGCGCGGTGGAGGGCCTGCTTTTCTGCACCCGGATCGCCGGGATCGACCCCAAGGTCCAGGATCAGATCTACAAGGACCGGAAGGAAGAGGTGGATCAGCGGCTCCCCGATGCCTATGTGTCCTGGGCCGCCAAGGAGCTCTCGGTGGCCGTGGAGCTGGGGATCCTCACGCTGGACGAGCTGGAGGAGCTGAGTCAGACCGCCCCCAACTCCATCAACAGCAGCGCTGGCCCCACCCCCTACCTGGGCTGGAACATTCCCCGGGAACAGTTCTGTATGTATGTGGTCCGGGCCATGCAGCTGGAGCCTCTGGCCCAGAGCCTGAGCGTTGAATTCTGCACCTCCTTCCTCAGCTCCTATTTTACCGATGTGGAGGAGATCACCCCCAAATACCGCCCTTATATCTATGTTCTCCGCAACTACAACATCTTCATGGGCGAGACCGATGACAACGGCTCCTGGGCCCGTCCCGGCCGGAACCTGAAGCGGAGCGAGACCGCCGCCCTCATCAGCCGGGCCATCTCGTACATGGAGGAGAAGGGCCTTTACGCCGAGGCCTTTGAGTACACCACCTATCCCTGGGCTGCCGGCGTCATTCAGGACGCCTCCTCCAACCCGGACGGCACCGTGGCCCTGACCCTCTCCGACCCCATCACCGGCGATGCGGTCTACACCCTGCCCGGTGACGTGACGGTCTACGACGAGTATAACATCCCGGGCGACGCCCGCAATCTGGTCAATGGGCACTATGTCCGCCTGGTCATGGACGAGGTGGACGGCCAGGTGGTCTCGGCCCGGCTTCTGGGCGAGGTGAGCCCGCTGGAAGGCCGGGTGGTCACCCTTGACGAGGAATCCATCACCCTGTGGGTGGATGGACAGAGTCAGACCCTTCCCTACAGCCGCTTTACCCGGTTCAAGGCCGGCGGCAAGGCGGGCGACCTGTCGGTGGTGGAGCCTGAGGCCGGCTACACCAATGCCGTCTGCTATGTGGACAGCAAGGGCACCTTGGTGGGCATTTCCCTCTCGGGCGGTACCGTCCAACGCTCTGGCGTCATCTCGTCTGTGTCCGCCGCCGCCAACGGCACCACCCTCACCCTCACCGATCTCAACGGCATCCACACTGACTACGTGATCGCCTCCGACGTACCCGTCACGGTAAACGGAAACGAAGGAGTCCTGTCTACCGGCCATGTGGGACGTCCCGCCTCCCTCCGGGTGGGAGAGGAGGACAGCAAGGTGGCCGCGGTGTCGGTGGATACCATGACCCTCTACATTCAAGGCCCCATCCGCGGGCAGGACGGCACCAGCAGCGCCAAGAAGATCACCATCGCCAATCAGCTGGATAACGACCGGAGCGTTACCTACACCCTGGCCCCCAGCGTGGTCATCACCTTTGACGGGGAGGAGCGCACCGTCAACCAGATCGAAAACGGCTGGTTTGCCACCGCCAAGGTGGTGGGCGGCATGATCACCGACCTTACCGCTTACTCGGCCACCGTCCAGGTGGAGGGCATCCTCTCGGAGATCAAGTACGACGCCGCCGTTACCACCCTCCTGGTGGAGACGGAGGCCGGCGGCACCCAGAGCTATCAGATCGACATGGAAAAGCTCTCCAAGGACAGGACGCCCACCTTTACCCGGGACGGCAAGAACATCACCGGCCCGGCCCAGCTTCGCAAGGGAGATTCCCTGGTCATCACCCTGCGCTACCACGCGGTGGAAACCATCGCGGCCACAGCCCGGGAGGCCGACCTGAAGGGTGAGATCACCGAGATCAGCCAGACCGTCTCAGGCACCACCGTCAAGATCAGGCTCTCTGACGGCACCGAGAGTTCCTACACCGCCGGCAGCAACGTCACCGTGACCAAGGAGGGCAAAGTCCTCACCTACCGGGACCTGAGTTATGGCGACCAGATCGCCTTCATTGCCAACGGCACCGAGCTGGTCACCGTGGAGATCCTGTCCACCTCGGCCTCCATCGATGACTCCAGGCTGGACGGCCAGGTCCTCAGCCTGGATACCCGGGGCAACAACCGGCTGATGTACCTTCTGGTCCCCGGAGTCACCGACCCCGTGGAGGTCAACATGAAGAACGCCAACACCATCAAGGATCTGAACGGCCGTGACCTGAATCTGTACCTGGGGGGACTGAAGTCCGGAGACACGGTCACCGTGTTCGGCACCCGGGAGGGCGCCGTCTTTGAGGCCAGGATCGTGATCAAAACCAACAGCTGAGCCAAACCCAAAAAGCCAAACGGTCCGGCCTGACTTTGTCAGACCGGACCGTTTTTCATCTTTCCCCGCCGTTTCAGGGTTCCCCGCCGTGGAGCCCCCGGCGGAAGGCCTCCAAGGTCTCGTCGCTCTCATCCAGCCAATAGGGCCGGGCGGGGATCCCCCCGTCAAAATCGGCATAGCTGAACCAGACCGCCGCCTTGATGTTGGGATAGTCCCCTATGTGGGCAAACATATTGTCGATCCATGCCGCCTTGTCTCCTCCCACGCTGGAGGAGGCAAATTCCGTGATGATCCAGGAAAACCGGGAGAAATGGGGCCCATAGGCTGCCTGGACCTCGTCGTAGATCTCCTCAAACTCCCGCCATTGCTCATTCCACTGGGTATAGTAAGTGCCGTTGTTGTACCCCGTCACCCCCAAAAGCTGGGCATAGCCGTTGCCCGGGTAATAGGCCAGGGCGTCGTTCCACTTGGAGGGGGGCGCGTTCCGGTCGTTGGGGTTATAGATCCAGATACAGTTATTGACCCCCTCCTCCCGGAAAATGCGGTAGATCCGCTGCCACACGCCGACAAAAAGCTGGGGATCGCAGAGATTTACCACCCCGGAGTAACTGGTCCAGTCGGAGTTCATCTCGTTGTTCAGCCGGAACAGGAAGGGATGGCCCCACCCGGCCGCCTGCCGGGCGAATTCCCGCAGCTCCCCGTCCCGCTTTCCCCGGTATATGTCCAGAAGAGGACTGGGGCCCAACAGGTCCTCGTTGTTGCTGTCGGTGAGCTGCCAGGTCAGCTCCACCAACCGCCCGGCCTGCCGGTTTTCCTCCATGAATTCCGTGGGAAAGGGATGGATCAGGTGACAGTAGGCCAGGATCACGTCGAACCGGTGATCCAGCTTTTCCTCCAGGGCCGGGACGGTCTCCCGTATCCCCGTGTGGAAAATATCCTCGGTAAAAATGCCCCAGCGCATGGTATTTCCAGCGGAGAGGTCCGTATAGGTCTGCCGGGTCTCGTCGGTCCATTCCTCCGGGAGCTCCGGGCAGTAATCGGTATCATATGTCCCCGTACCAACCGGGTCAAAGAGCAGGGGGCACAGTCCCTGTGTCAGGGTCTCCCGCAGGGCCGTATCTCCGCTGTGCAGGCGGAACATGACCCGGAGATACTCCCGGGAGCCGGTATAGAGGGTGGCGTACAGATAGCCGTCGTACGCCGCCTCCCCCGGGTCCTGAAGCACCGCCCAGATCCATTCACTGCCGTCCGCCCCGGTCCAGGTCTCCACCCGCACCCCATTGCTCTCCTGCCAGGCCGGGCTCAGGAGGAAGCGGTACTCGTAGTAGTCCACATGGGCTTTCACCGTTTTGTCGTGAAAAAGGAAGGGCAGGAAGGTGGACAGTTCAAATGTGATCACGTCTTTGACGCCGTTGTAGGTGGCGGTTTCCCGGGAAATGACGGCGTCAAAGCCTTCTCCCGCCGCCCGGACAAAAAGCGGAGAGAGGGAAAAATCAAAATCGGTCCCCGCGGGGAAATCCAGCCGGTAGCCGTCCAGCTCGTTCACCAGCCGGGTCCTCTCCCCGTCCCGGCAGACCGTTTTCCGGTCGGTCTCCCCGGAAAATTCCCCGGTAAGAAGGGTCCCTTCCCCGTAGTTTTCCACAGTATAGCCTGCCAAAAGTCCGGCAGTCCGGTCCTGTTCAGAAATAGGAGAAAGGTGGAGAAGGTCATATTTCAAGGCCCGCTTCACCGGCAGAAGATAGGGATTTTGGGAGGAGACGAACTCCCAGACACAGGCGACAGCGCCCAGGGCCAGAATGATCAAAAGCGCCTTCTTCCACCGGGCCAGCCTCTTTTTGGCGCCCGCCGATACCGAAGCGGGCGGGGCAGTCACAGCCATAGGCTCATCTCCTTCCTGTCAGGCCTTACTGAGTCCATCATAGCCGCTGGGCCGGAAAAAGTCAAGGACGGGAGCACAGCAAAACAGGCCCCGGACAACGGTAAGGTTGTCCGGGGCCTGTGAGCCTTACAGTTTTTACTTCTTCAGTCCGGGGTTCTGCTCCAGCTCCCGGAGGGCGTCCTTGTAGCTCAGGTTGACCCGGCCCTTCTCGTCGATCTCGGTGACCTTCACCCAGATCATGTCGCCGATGTTCACCACGTCGGTGACCTTGTCCACCCGGTGATTGGCCAGCTTGGAGATGTGGACCATGCCGTCCTTGCCGGGGGCCAGCTCCACGAAGGCGCCGAAGTCCATGATGCGGACCACCTTGCCGTAGTAGAGAGCGCCCACCTCGGGGACAAAGACGATGGTCTCGATCATCTTCTTGGCCTTGTCGCAGGCCTCGGCGTCGGGGGAGGCGATGTGGATGGTGCCGTCCTCCTCAATGTCCACCTGGGCGCCCGACTCGGCCACGATCTTCTGGATCACGCTGCCGCCCTTGCCGATGACCTCACGGATCTTGTCCACGTCGATCTTCATGGAGATCATCTTGGGAGCCCACTTGGAAAGCTCGGGACGGGGCGCGGAGATGCAGGGGAGCATGATCTCGTCCAGGATGGCGTACCGGGCGTCGCGGGTGATGTCCAGGGCCTCCTTGATGATGGCGTGGCTCAGGCCGTCGTTCTTAATATCCATCTGGATGGCAGTGATGCCGGCTTTGG
>JAGBDQ010000190.1 GCA_017937415.1 Oscillospiraceae bacterium | reverse complement strand
GGCCCGGTTCTCCAGCTCCCGGGTGATGTCCGCCGAGGTGTACTCCGGGGGCTCCTCGACAGGGAGGGTGGGAATCGTCTGGGCGGCAGGCCGGGCCAGGGAGAGCTTACAGAGGAGGGAGTGGGCATCGGCGCAGCGGGAGGTCTCCCACCGCAGGGCCCGGGCCGCCGCCTCCGGGTGGTAGGCGCCGCCGTTTTTCAGCAGATAGAGGTAGAGAAGGGCGGCGTCTCCGCTGCCCGCGGTCATCAGCCGGTCGGCGGCCTCAGCGGCCATGGATATGATATTTCCGGGAAGATAGGGGTTGTCCGCCATAGTGAGGCCTCCTTTCAAGGGCGCATAGAATATCAAGTTTATTGTACACGAAAACCTGCCCTTCGTAAATAGAAAAATTCCCGCTCTCCCCAAAAAGCCCCTTCTTTTTTCTCCCGGTGGAAAAAAGAGAAAAATTCACGATTTTTTGTTTTTCAAACAGGGGGAACTATGCTATAATATTTTTGTATATCCATTCATCCGCGAAAAGCGGGTAACCATATGGCAAAAAGGAACCATAACAGATAAAAAGGGAGGGGCTCATTGTGCAAAACAAGGTTACTGTGACCATCAACGACCAGGCCTATACCCTGGTGGCCTCTGAAGAGGCCGCCTACATGGAGAAGGTGGCCGCCCATGTGGACGCCAAGATCGGGGAGATCCGTGCCGGAGGTAAGATCTCCATTCAGGATGCCGCCGTGCTGGCCGCCCTCAACATTGCAGATGAGTATTTCAAGGGCCAGGAGGCCGCCGAGGCACTGCGCAAGCAGATGAAGGAGCTCCTGGAGGAGTCCTCTGCCATGAAGCTGGAGCTCTCCAAGAAGAACCAGGAGATCTTCAAGCTCCAGAACAAGAAGTAAGATGCTGGAACTTCTCGCGCCCGCGGGGTCCATGGAGGCCCTCACCGCCGCCGTACAGAACGGGGCGGACGCCGTATATCTGGGCTTCGGCGACTACAATGCCCGTCGAAACGCCAAAAACTTTACCGAGGCGGATTTCGCCGCGGCGGTCTCTTATTGCCATTTGCGGGGTGTGAAGGTCTACCTGACCCTCAACACCCTCCTCACCGACCGGGAGCTTCCCGGCGCGGCCCGGCTGGCCGCCCGGGCCAGGGAGCTGGGGGCGGACGCCGTGCTGGTCCAGGATCTTGGGGTGCTGCGGGCGGTGAAGCAGGCTGCCCCCGACCTGCCCATCCACGCCTCCACCCAGATGACCGTTCACGACCTGGACGGGGTCAAGCTGTGCGCCGACCTGGGCATGACGAGGGCGGTGCTCTCCCGGGAGCTCTCCGCTGACCAGATCGGCTACATCTGTGACCGATCTCCCATTGAGATCGAGATCTTCGGCCACGGGGCTCTTTGTATGTGTTACTCAGGCCAGTGCTTCTTCTCCGCCGTAGTAGGAGAGCGGAGCGGCAACCGGGGCCTGTGCGCCCAGCCCTGCCGGATGAAATACGGCTGGGGGGGCAGACCGGAGGGCTACCCCCTGTCCCTGAAGGATTCCTGTATGGCCTCCCGGCTCCGGCAGATCCGGAAGCTGGGGGTCACCTGCCTGAAGCTGGAGGGGCGGATGAAGCGTCCCGAATATGTGGCGGTCATTACCCGGATCTACGCCACCCTCCTCAAGGAGGACCGGATGCCCTCGGCCGCCGAGCTTCAGGAGCTGGAGACCGCTTTTTCCCGGGAGGGCTTCACCCAGGGCTATTTTGATGACAGGAAGGGCCCCGATATGTTCGGTGTCCGGGATGAGAAGACCCCCGAGCCCAAGGAGCTTTTCGCCCAGGCCCGGCAGAGCTACGCCCAGGAAAATCCCCTGGTGGATGTGAAATTTTACGCCCTGATCCGGGCCAATTCCCCTGCCCAGGTGGGGGTGGAGGACCAGGAGGGCCGGGTAGTCACGGTCTCCGGCCCCGTTCCCCAGAGCGCCCAAAACCTTCCCCTCACCGCCGAACAGGTGGAAAAGCAGCTCTCCCGCACCGGCGGGACCCCCTACCGGTGTCTGGAGGTCCGCTCCCGGGTGGAGGAGGGGCTCAATCTGCCCCTGGCCGCCCTCAACGCCCTGCGCCGGGAGGCCCTGGACAAGCTCTCGGAGAAGCGCCTGGAGCTGCCCCCGGTGCGGACAGGGGAGTATAAACCGGGCGCCAAATACGAAATCCCCAGGGAGTTTCCCTCCCTCGCGGTGTCGGTACGCCGGGCAAGCCAGATCAGCGCCGACCTTCTCAACCAGGCCCCCGCCATCCTCTATGTCCCCGCCGAGGAGCTGGCCCAATACCCCCACTATGTAAAGAATCTTAGCCGGGAGACCCGGCTGGGGGTCATCCTCCCCCGGATCATCTGGGACCGGGAGTGGGAGAAGACCCGGGAACACCTGGAAAAGGCCAGGGAGCTGGGAGCTACCGAAGCTCTGGTGGGCAATCTGGGTCACGCCAGGGCCGCCAGGGAGCTGGGCTTCACCCTCCGGGGCGATTTCGGCATCCCGGTATTCAACGCCCAGAGCCTGAAGGAGCTGAAGCGGCTGGGCTTCACCTCGGCCACTGCCTCCTTTGAGCTGAAGCTGGCCCAGATCCGTGACCTGAGCAAGGCCATTGAGTTGGAGGCCATCGTCTACGGACGGCTGCCCCTGATGCTCATGGAAAACTGCGTCATTAAGAACCGCACCGGTTCCTGTTCCTGTGAGACGCCCACCCGGCTCATCGACCGTATGGGCGAGGAATTCCCCATTCTGAAAGACCCCGGCACCTGCCGGAACGTGCTGTACAACGGCGAAAAGCTGTATATTCTCGATAAGCTCAGCTCCCTGCGGGGCAT
>JAGBDQ010000189.1 GCA_017937415.1 Oscillospiraceae bacterium | reverse complement strand
GGTTCATCGCCAAGGTGTTGGTGGAAGGCGTGGAGGAGACTGTCCATGTGAAAAATACCGGCCGGTGCAAAGAGCTGCTGGTGCCGGGCTGCAAGGTCTGGCTGGATCGTTCGGATAACCCGGAGCGTAAGACACTCTATGATCTGGTGACCGTGGAGAAGGCCCCTCAGGATGGACAGCCCGGGCGGATCATCAACATGGACTCCCAGGCCCCCAACAAACTCTTCGCCGAGTGGGCGTCCGCGGGGCATTTCCGCCCCGGCCTCACCCTCCTCCGCCCGGAGACCGCCTGGGGACATTCCCGGTTTGATTTTTACTGGGAGATGGGGCCAGACCGCCGAGGGTTTGTTGAGGTAAAAGGCTGCACCCTGGAGAAGGACGGTTGGACTTACTTTCCTGATGCTCCTACGGAGCGAGGGGTGAAGCATCTGGAGGAGCTGACTCTGGCCAAAGCGGAGGGGTATGAGGCCGCTGTCTGCTTTGTGATCCAGATGGCGGATGTGGGCGGTTTTTCCCCCAACGATGAGACCCACCCGGCCTTTGGGGAGGCTCTGCGGAAGGCCGCTGCGTGTGGGGTGGAGGTGCTGGCCTACCAGTGCAGCGTGGTCCCCGGAGAGGTACACATGACCCGGCCTGTGCCGGTGAAACTATAAAAATAAGCAGGAGGACGGCATGAAAGACTTGAAACGAATTCCCATGGAGCATCTGCACAATCTGCGGGACCTGGGGGGCTATGCCTGCGAGGGCGGGAAGAGCGTCCGCTATCACAAGCTCTACCGCTGCGAGGGCCCCGACCGGCTCACGGCGGAGGAATGGCGGTTTCTCATAGAAGAACTTGGGATCCGGACGGTCATCGACCTGCGCTCCGACGGGGAGCGGGCCTACGCGCCCTATACCGCCCCGGCGGAGGTGGAGCAGATCGGTTACTCCCTCCAGAAGGTGGAGGTCCCGGGGAAGGACCCCCGGGAGCTGAAGCCGGAGGAGCTGGAGGAGATGGCCTCCCAGGGCTTTGGAAAGAGCCTGGCCGAGGGCTATGTGAACATGGTCGAGAAAGGTCCCGAGCGGGTGGCCCACGTGCTGAAGCTGGTGGCCGAAGGGCTCCGTAAGGGTGCCGTTCTTTACCACTGCACGGCGGGCAAGGACCGCACCGGAGTGACCTCCGCCCTGATATACCTGCTGTGCGGGGTGGCCGATGTGGACATCGTCGCCGACTACCAGGTCTCGGCCACCTGCCTCTCGGCCAGCCCCATGTTCCAGAACATTCCCGAGGGCATGAAGGACCTGATGGGCTCGGCGCCCGAAAATATGGTCCGGTTCCTGGCCAACTTCCACCAAAAGGACTATCTTTCCCTGCTCAAGGCCAACGGCCTGACCGGGGAGGTCATTTCCTCTATTCGGGAGAGCGTGATGGAGTAAAAAGGGTCGATCCGCAAAAAGCGCCCCGCCCCACATCGCCGGATGTGAGGCGGGGCGTTTTCTTGGCTTGATCAGGAATATACCTGCCAGCTTCTGGGGGGCGTGGGCTGGTTGCTCCTGTCGGCCTGGGCGTAGTCGTAGAAGCCGGCCAGGGAGACCCCCGCGTAATTGATGAGCCAAAGGGGGAGAAAAAGGGCGGCGATGACCATGGCCGCTAAGTAGAGGATCAGCAGGATGCGAAGACACCAGAAGGCGGCGCCCGGGAGGGCCGCGGCGGGGAAGAGGGAGAGAAGGATGGGCCAAAGGATTTGGACGCCGGCAGTGAGGAGCCCCTCCAGCAGGGACCAGCCCAGGAAGGAAAAGCAGAGTACGATGAGCTTCCACCGCCTTCCCTTCATCAGAGCCTTGCTCTCCTCCAGGCACTCAGCGGCGGTGAGCTGGGGCTGGTCCAGGAGGACAAAGTAGGAAAGGGTGTACCGCAGGGTGCGGTTGAGGCTGAAGGCTTCCAGGGGGAGAGCGAAGACCAGCAGGACCAGACTATAGATCACCAGGGCTCCGGCGGTGAGGGGAGCGTCCGGACCTGTCCCGGCGGCGGCCAGCAGCTCCTCCGGCAGGAGCCTGGCGAGAAGAAAGAGAACGGGGGTGAACAGGAGGGCCCCCAGCAGGGCCCCCAGCAGGGCCCAGAGGAAGGAGAAAAGCGTGATGAGCAGCCCAAGAGCCGAGACCCTGGGGAAGCGGGTGAAGCCGTAGAGAAGGCGGCGGCTGTTCACCCCCCGGCCCCGCCACAGGTCCAGACAGTAGGCGCAGCCTCCGGCGCAGAGCAGAGCCTGGGCCACGGTGGGAAGGACCAGGGCGAAAAGCCAGCAGCTCCAATAGGCGGGGGTGTTGTTGACGCCCGCGTCGGCGGGGACGGCGAAGAACCGGACGCCCAAAAGGGGGAGGGCGGCGGCCAAAGAGAGCAGAAGGCCCAGGAGAAGATAGCAAAGGGCACGGCGGCAGGGTTTGGTCCCCTTGATGGCCCGCTTGGCGGAATCCTTCACCAGCACACGCTGATAGGTCACGAATGTTCCCCCTTTCAGTCAAAATCAGATGAAATCAGTATAATATAGAAAGGCACGAATGTCAAAGGCAACCGGGAAAAAACCGGGGCGAAGCGCCCGGGAGCCTTTCCGGGGGGAAAATGGGAAATTTTTTCACGGAAAGAGGGGGAAAATCCTTGACTTGCAAGGGGGGATGTGCTATAATCCCATTCTGCGTGGATGCCCAAAGGGGGTATTGCGTCCATTTTTCGGACCTGGCGGCCGGAAAAACAGCCGCGCAGCCCGATTTCGGTTTTAATGGGATATTCCTTGAATATTCCTGTTAAAATATAGAACATCATCATCAGAGAAAGGAGGAAGATTATGCCTACGTTCAACCAGCTCGTTCGGAAGGGCCGCAAGCAGGCGTCCTACAAGTCCAATTCGCCCGCCATGCAGTTCGGCCTGAACACCCTGAAGAACACCGAGACCGACCTGCCTTCTCCCCAGAAGAGAGGCGTGTGCACCGCCGTGCGTACCTCTACCCCCAAGAAGCCTAACTCGGCCCTTCGTAAGATCGCCCGTGTGAAGCTGACCAACGGCTACGAGGTCACCGCTTATATCCCCGGCGTGGGACACAACCTGCAGGAGCACTCTGTGGTCATGATCCGCGGCGGCCGTGTCAAGGACCTCCCCGGCGTCCGGTACCACATCATCCGCGGTTCTCTGGATACCCAGGGCGTCAACGGCCGTATGCAGGCCCGTTCCAAGTACGGCGCCAAGCGGCCCAAGGCCGGCAAGAAGTAACTTACTTTCTTTCGAGAAAGAAAGTAAGCAAAGAAAGCTTCCATAGGGACCATGTGTTCCGCGGAGGCAACTGAAGATTGCATTGTGCGTTAGCGCAAAGCATCTGCTTTGCCCGACGTTTATCATATAATGGATAAACCTCGGACAGGCATTGTACGGAGAGCTTTTTGACCAAGTATCCTTGCGTCAGACAAGGCGTGAGGTTCCGAGCAAGGGGAGCATACTTTGTGTATGTGACCCGCAGCGAGGGTTCTCACAACGCAGTATGACACAATGAGACGCCGGTCAAAACTTCGAGTACCGTTGAAATCATTTATATAATGAAGGAGGGAAGTAAAGTGCCCAGAAGAGGTAACGTACCCAAGCGGGAGGTCCTTCCCGATCCCGTGTACAACTCCGTCCTGGTGACCAAGCTGGTCAACAGCGTCATGCTGGACGGAAAGAAAGGCGTGGCCCAGAAAGTGGTTTACGGCGCCTTTGACATTATCCAGGAGAAGTCCGGCAAGGACCCCCTGGAGACCTTTACCGCCGCCATGGAGAACATCATGCCGTCCCTGGAGACCAAGTCCCGCCGTGTGGGCGGCTCCACCTACCAGGTGCCCATGGAGGTCCGTCCCGAGCGCCGGCAGACCCTGGGTCTGCGCTGGCTCACCGCCTATGCCCGGTCCCGTGGTGAAAAGACCATGAAGGAGCGTCTGGCCGGAGAGCTGATGGACGCCGCCAACAACACCGGCGGCGCCGTGAAGAAGCGCGAGGACGTCCACAAGATGGC
>JAGBDQ010000188.1 GCA_017937415.1 Oscillospiraceae bacterium | reverse complement strand
ATTCAGGAGGGATGTCATGCTTACCATCGGCGAATTTTCCCGGCTGTGCCGGGTCTCTCCCCGTATGCTGCGCTACTATGAGAGCCAGGGACTTCTTCAGCCCGAAACGGTGGGGGAGAACGGCTACCGCTATTACCGCCAGGAGCAGCTCTCCATGATCCTGTGGATCGAGCATCTGCGGCGGTATGGTTTTTCCCTCTCCGAGGTGAAGGAGTTGGCCGAACTGCCCCAGGAGGAGTTCCTTCTGCGGCTCCACCGCCGCCGTCTGGACGCCCACTATGAGATTTACCGGATGCAGGAGCGTCTGCGGGAGCTGGAAGCGGACATCCTCCGCATGGAGGGTAAAGTTATGTTTGAAAAAAAGTATGAAGTGATCCTGATGCCCGATCCTGAGCAGACCGTGTTCGGCATCCGCCGCACCATCCCCGTGGCCAAGTTCCACGACCTGTTCCAGGAGCTCTGGGAGGAGCTGGAAAAGCGGGGCATGAAGCAGGCCGGGCCTGTCCAGATGCTCTACCACAGCGAGGACTTTGACTATGAAAGCGCCGACGTGGAGGTCCAGGCGGTGGTGGAGCCCGGCACCCCCGGCGCCACCGTGAAGCCCGCCTACGCCGCCTGCGCCGCCGTGCTCCACAAGGGACCCTACGACGGGCTCCCCGGGGCTTACGAGGCCCTGGCGTCCTGGATGGCAAAGCACCCGGAGTACCGCATCTGCGGCCCCGCCATCGACCGCTATCTCAACGATCCGGATACCACGCCCCCGGAGGAGCTGTGTACCGGAGTCCTGTTCCCGGTGGAGAAGGTAAAAGAATAATTTCAAAGAGCTTTTTGAACCTGCTGAAGCAGCCGGAGGGGCGCCCCTCCGGCTGTTTTCTATGATGGGGGTGCGTTGTACATGGGTGTACAATAGAGAGGAACAGATAAATTTTTGAAGATCAACAGGTGGAAGCGCACGAAAAACGTCCGCTGATTCGTTTTGTGGGTGTAAGGCCCTTACAGGAACAAATCTGAAGTTTGAAGGAAGTGATGAATTGAGGCATAACGATGTCACTGCCATAGTAGAAGCTTATTCCGACATGGTGATGCGGATCGCCTATCAGCACTGCTTCAACAAGTCCGACAGCGAGGATATTACCCAGGAAGCCTTCATAAAGCTGATGGACCACCTGCCTGAGCTGGAGAGTGAGACCGATATTAAGGCATGGCTGATCCGGGTGACGGTCAACCTGTGCAAGGATTGGAACAAAAGCGCCTGGTACCGGCGGATGATCCCTCTGGAGGAGTGCGAAGACAGCACATCCTGCGGAGAATGGGAGAATGATGATCCTGAGCTCATGGAGACACTGAAGAAGCTGCGGCCGCTCTACCGAACCATCCTTTATATGTATTACTATGAGGGATATAAGATACGGGAGATCGCCCGGATCCTGGATCTCAGGGAAAATACGGTCAGCTCCGGCCTGACCAGAGGCAGAAAGAAATTACGGGATGCTTTGACGGAAGGAGAAGATGGCTCATGGGGAAAAAGTATTGTGATATGCTCTCCAAAATAAAAGCGGACGATGTCTTCAAAAAGGACTTGATCGCCCGCATGGAAGAAAAACAGCAGGCGCAGACGCGCCGCGACAATGGGAGGTATTTATTTATGAATCGGAATCGAAAGAGATGGCCCGCGCTCGTGGCCGCCGCACTGGCCGTTCTGGCCTGCACCGGCGCCGCCATGGCGGCACTGTATATTGGCTTTGGCGCAAAGGAGGACGGCGTGCAGTTCTCCGACAACTATCCCCAGTATGTGGAACCGGTCGCCGGCCAGACCCTGGAAAAGCTGGATCTGGAGACAGGCGGCGATGGGATCCAGGTGGCCCTGGAATCCTACCTGTGTGACGAGGGCTTCCTGGACCTTCAGTTCCGGGTGAAGATCAGCGAGGAGAAGCTGGCGGCCTTCCGGGTGGGTAAGGCCGCTGACTGGGAGGAGCCCTTGACCTACCTTTCCTTTAATGACCCTGTTGTGGAGGAGAACGGCGTCCGTTCCCTGCGGCTGGGCGGCGCCAATTATACCCTGAACATTGACAGTCAGGACATCTGGCTCCGGGGCCGCACCGCCCGGTCTGTGGAGAAGGTCGGCGCGGGGGAGTATGTGGTCCAGCAGATGTGGTTCCTGGGTGAGGACGTGCTGGGCGGCAAGGATGAGTTCAACATCTCCCTGAAGGATGTGGCCGTGGGCCTGGGGGAGGACTGTATCCCCATGGAGGGCGGCTTTGATCTGACGGTCTCCAAGGCTAAGGCTGCCGCAGCCACGGTGGTCATCGGGATGAAGGACAATGCCTGGTCCCCCCGGGCCAATGTGACCAAAACGGTGGAGAAGGTCTCCCAGACTCCGCTCCAGACCATCTTCCGCATCCGCTCGGTCTACACCGACGTTAGCAGTGAGAAGATGGACATTGACAGCTGGAATTACCTGGTCTATGACGGCGACGGTCAGGCCCGGGCGACCTATTCCGCCCGTGTGGCCGCCGAGATCACCTATGCCGACGGCACCGTGGAGCGGCTGGCCGAGCCGGGGGAATACGATTTCAGCCGTCCGAGCTTTGAGGGCGCCACCTTTGTGACCGAGGAGATCGTGGCCACTGCGACCATAAACGGCCCTGTGACGCTGCGGGCCTATGCGTCGGAGTACGCGCCCGACTACCGCGTGACCGTCGCCGCTGACTACCGGATTGACCTGACTGCCGGAACGGTGGAGGCCGAAGGGATGGACACCGTGATCTATGACGCCGGCACCGGGAGCATGGACGATGAGTTCGGCGTATATTTCAAGATGCGCTATGGCCAGGAGGTCTCCGAGATCCTGGGAGCGGGGAGCCCTTCGGAGCTTGACGGCTGAAAGGCGGAGATGCCGGTTTGGAACCGGATGCGCCGTTTCTTGAATAGGCAGCAAAAAAGCAACAGCCGGGGGTTCACAGGACCTCCGGCTGTTGCTTTCTGAGTTGAGGGATCAGCCCATGGCCGCCAACGCGGCGGGGATGGCGTCGAAGCTGGAAACGGCTGGGACATCAGGGACAGAGCCAAAGCCGTAGGCGGCGTGGAGGAAGGGGACCCCGGCCTCCTTGGCCGAGGCGCAGTCCAAAGCAGTGTCCCCGATGTAGACCGGGTCCTTCAGGCCGTTGCGCTCCACCACCAGCCTGATGTTCTCGCTCTTGGGAAGGCCGGTATGCCCGGCCGATTCAAAGTCGGAGAAAAAATGACCCAGGCCGGTTCCCTGGTAAAAGGCCTGGATGTAGCCCTCCTCACAGTTGCTCACCACGAAGAGGGGACATTGGGCTTTGAGAGCGGCCAGGGTCTCCTCCTCGGCGGGAAAGAGGGAGCCGCCGTGCTTGGCCAGGTACTCCAGCTCCAGGCGGACGCAGTCGTGAATGACGATGTCCTGCCCCTCCTTGGGAAGCATGGGGAGGAGCTTTTGGGCGATGTCGTCCAGAAGCAGGCCCATACAGTCCCGCACCTCCTGGACCGTAAGAGGGGTGCGGGGGACCTTGTGGAGCTCCAAAGCCTGGTTCCAGCTCACCGTGAGCTGGGGGCAGGCGTCCCAGAGGGTGCCGTCCAGATCAAAAAGAATGCCGTCAAACACGACAGAGACCTCCTTATATATTAAGGTAGTGATCGGGCAGTGGGACTATGATACCACGTTTTTTCCGGAAAGGAAATAATTTTTGAAAAAATCCGAAAATTTTTCTTGACTTGGGGGGCTTGATGTAGTAAGATAATTGAGCGCCTGTTTGGGGCGCACTATGCGATGATGCGGGAGATTGCTCGCAAAGCGAGGTAACTTCCGCGGAGTATGTCCGTTAATCGGGCGGCTGAGAGATCCTGTGCGCGGCGTATATCGTCGTGCAAGGAGTAAACCGGCCAGGTCCTGCGCCGGTTTTCTTCATGTCACGGAGTGATACGCACGAAAACGTGGATAGGAAATCTCACCGTACGGAGCGTGACAAGCACAATCAACACTTCGTATGTATTCAAGGAGGAAAAACAACATGGCTGCACAGAAAGAAATGATCCGGATCCGTCTCAAGGCTTATGACCATCAGCTCATCGACCAGGCCGCCGAGCGGATCGTTGAGACTGCCAAGCGCACCGGCGCCTCGGTCTCCGGCCCCATCCCTCTGCCCACCAAGCGTGAGGTAGTGACCATCCTTCGCTCCCCCTTCGTCAACAAGGACTCCCGGGAGCAGTTCGAGCGCCGCACCCACAAGCGTCTCATCGACGTCATCAAGCCCTCCCCCAAGACCGTGGAGGCCCTGATGAGCCTGGAGCTGCCTGCCGGCGTTGACATTGAGATCAAGCTCTGATCTCACCCAAATTCGTTGTACCGCGGTCCGGCGCTTTATGGAGTCGGACGGGTCATGTCACGAGAGCAATGTCCAAGAGGCAACTCTCCTGACCAATAACCTTTATAAGGAGGAAAAAGACACATGGAAAAGGCCATCATCGGCAAGAAGGTCGGCATGACGCAGATCTTCGACGAAGCGGGCCACGTGATCCCGGTCACCGTCATTGAGGCGGGCCCCTGCACGGTCGTGCAGAAGAAGACCGTGGAGACTGACGGCTACAACGCCGTTCAGCTGGGTTACCAGGACGTGCCCGAGAAGAAGCTCTCCAAGCCTGAGGTGGGACACCTCAAGAAGGCGGGCGAAGGGGTCATGAAG
This sequence comes from Oscillospiraceae bacterium, assembly GCA_017937415.1. Classification (GTDB taxonomy): domain Bacteria; phylum Bacillota; class Clostridia; order Oscillospirales; family Oscillospiraceae; genus Vermiculatibacterium. The sequence goes on along the minus strand of JAGBDQ010000188.1, from coordinate 2,436 downwards.
AAGACCCTGAAGGAATTCAAGCTCAAGGATACCGACAGCCTCAACGTGGGCGACGTCATCAACTGCTCTGTGTTCGCCGAGGGCGACCGGGTGGACGTGACCGGTATCAGCAAAGGTAAGGGCTACGCGGGCGTGGTCAAGCGTCACGGTGTGCACATCCAGAAGATGGCTCACGGCGGCGGCCCCGTTCACCGTCACCCCGGCTCCATGGGCTCCAGCACCGATCCCTCCCGCGTCTGGAAGGGCAAGGTGGGCGCCGGCCACATGGGCGTCGAGCAGGTCACTGTCCTGAATCTGGACGTGATCAAGGTGGACCCCGAGCTCAACGTGATCGCGGTCCGGGGCGCCATTCCCGGCCCCAAGGGCGGCGTTGTGTATCTGCGCAACAGCGTGATCAACGTCAAGGAGAAGGGCGCAGGCGCCGACATCTCCAAGAACCCGCAGAAGGCTTCCGGCCGTAATCCCCAGAAGGCTTCCGCCCGTAACGCTTAAGGAAAGGAGAGATAAGACATGCCTAAGGCTAACGTTTATGATATGTCGGGCAAGAAGAAGTCCACCAAGGTGGATCTGCCCGAGAGCATCTTTGGCATTGAGCCCAATGTCAGCGTGATGCATGATGTGGTGAAGAACCACCTGGCCAACTGCCGGCAGGGCACCCAGAGCGCTCTGACCCGCGCCGAAGTTTCCGGCGGCGGCAGAAAGCCCTGGCGTCAGAAGGGCACCGGCCGCGCCCGTCAGGGTTCTACCCGGGCTCCCCAGTGGACCCACGGCGGCATCGTGTTCGCTCCCAAGCCCCGTTCTTACCGCTACACCCTGAACAAGAAGGTCCGCCGTCTGGCGCTCAAGTCCGCTCTCTCCGCCAAGGCTGCTGAGGGCAAGGTGCTGGTGGTGGATAAGCTGGAGATGGACGAGATCAAGACCAAGACCTTCCAGAACTTCCTCAACGCTGTGGAGTCCAAGAAGGCTCTGGTGGTCACCAGCTGCCCCAATGTGGTGAAGTCCGCCCGGAACATTCCCGGCATCGTGACCTCTCCCGCTAACCTGATCAACGTTTACGACATTCTCAACGCCAATGAGTTCATCGTGGACAAGGCCGCTCTGGCCGTCATCGAGGAGGTGTTCGCGTAATGGCTGCTACTGCTTACGACATCATTAAGCGCCCCATCATCAGCGAACAGTCCATGGCTGAGGTGGACAACAAGAAGTACGTCTTCGAGGTGGCCAAGGACGCCAACAAGATCCAGATCGCCAAGGCCATCGAGGAGATCTTCGGCGTGAAGGTAGCCAAGGTCAACACCCTGAACGTGCAGGGCAAGGAGAAGCGCACCGGCCGGTATCCCGCCGGGCGCCGCCCCTCCTGGAAGAAGGCTATGGTCACCCTGACCCCCGATTCCAAGTCCATCGAGCTCTTTGAGAACATGGTGTAAGGAGGAGAAAGAGAATGGCAATCAAAACTTATAAGCCTACGACTCCCTCCCGGCGCCACATGACTGTGTCCGCCTTTGAGGGCATCGACAAGAAGGCCAAGCCTGAGCGCAGCCTTCTGGAGAATCTGAAGAAGAACGCCGGCCGCAACAGCTACGGCCGCATCACCGTCCGCCACCGCGGCGGCGGCAACAAGATGAAGTACCGCATTGTGGACTTCAAGCGGGATAAGCACGGCACCGCCAAGGTGGTCAACCTGCAGTACGATCCCAACCGCAGCGCCAACATCGCCCTCATCGAGTATGAGGACGGGGAGCGTCGGTATATCCTGGCTCCCGTGGGCCTGAAGGCCGGCCACATCATCATGACCGGCCCCGGCGCCGACATTCTGCCCGGCAACAGCCTTCCCATCAATGAGATCCCTGTGGGCACCATGATCCACAACATCGAGCTTTACCCCGGCAAGGGCGGACAGCTGGTCCGGGCCGCCGGTGTGGCCGCTCAGCTGATGGCCAAGGAGAACGGCATGGCCCAGGTGCGGCTTCCCTCCGGCGAGATGCGCTACATCCGCCTGGACTGTATGGCCACCATCGGTCAGGTGGGCAACACCGATCACGAGAACATCCAGATCGGTAAGGCCGGCCGGAAGCGCCACATGGGTTGGCGGCCCACCGTCCGCGGCTCCGTCATGAACCCCAACGACCACCCCCACGGCGGCGGCGAGGGCAAGAGCCCCGTTGGCCGTCCCGGCCCCGTCACTCCCTGGGGCAAGCCCGCCATGGGTTACAAGACCCGGAAGGGTAAGAACCGCACCGAGAAGTTCATCGTCAAGCACCGCAACGCGAAGTAAGGAGGAGAATAAAACATGTCCAGAAGCATTAAGAAGGGCCCGTTTTGCGCTCCTGAGCTGCTGAAGCGGGTCGATGAGCTCAACAAGACCAACGACAAGAAGGTTCTCAAGACCTGGAGCCGCGCCTCCACCATCTTCCCCTCCTTCGTGGGTCATACCTT
>JAGBDQ010000187.1 GCA_017937415.1 Oscillospiraceae bacterium | reverse complement strand
GGCTCGGGCGTAGGCGCAGGGGTGGGGGTGGTCTCAGGGGCCTTGGTGGCCTCGGGAGTCTTGGTCTCCTCGGGAGCCTTGGTGGGCTCGGCGGAGGGAGCGGGCTCCTCAGAGGGCTCGGGCGTAGCCTCGGGGGTGGACTCAGGAGTGGGCTCGGGCGTAACCTCGGGAGTGGGTTCCGGAGTAGGCTCGGGCGTAGCCTCGGGAGTGGGTTCCACAGAGGGAGCGGGCACTTCCTCCCCACGGGCCAGGGCCAGAGCCTTGCTCACAGCCTCCTTCACTGCCTCGGAGGTCATGGTGGAACCGGTCACACTGTCCACATCGGCCGAGTTGGCCTCCAAGATGGCTTGGGCCAGGGTCTCGGCCGCGGCGCCGCCCAGGTCGGGGGTCTCACCCGAGGCGTCAATGTCCAAGTCGGTGATCTTGCTCTCGTCCACCGTCACGGTGACCTTCACCGCGCTCAGGCAGCCCTGAGCCGAGGCCTCGTAAGTACCGGGGGTGTAGCTCCCTGGGGTGACGCTCTGGGGCTTGTCGTTCCAAATGCCCAGGGCCACGCAGAGAATGGCCGCGGCCACCATGATGCCCACACCTAAAATGGTTCTTTTCTTCATAGCAGTTCTCTCTCCTTATCACGCGGGCTGTGCCCGCATTTTTTGCTATTATATTATAGACCACACCAAACCGGTTGGCAACCTTAATTTACCGCGTAAGGCAACTTTTTTATAAAAAAAGGACAGCAGGGACGATTTTTTGAACCGTCCCTGCTGTCCTTCGTTGATCAATTACAGTTACAGCGCTATGCTTACCGCTTGGCCTTCCCCAGGGCCTCGGCCGCGGCGTCCTTGGCGGCCCCGGAGGTGACGGAGGCGCCGCTGACACCGTCAATGTCGGCGCTTTGAGCAGCCTTGATCTGATCGGCCAGGGTGCCCAGAGCGGCGCCGCCGATGGCGGCCGTCTCGCTGTCGCCGGTAACGGTCACGCTGGTGATGTTGTTGTCGTCCACGGTGATGGTGACGATCACATCGCCGCCGAAGCCGGCCCCGGTGCCGGTGTAGGTGCCGGGGTTATAGATGCCCGCAGCGGGCGCGGGGGTGGGCTCCGGCGTGGGCTCGGGAGTGGGGGTGGCCTCAGGGGCCTTGGAGGCCTCGGGAGTCTTGGTCTCCTCGGGAGCCTTGGTGGGCTCGGCAGTGGGCTCCACAGAAGGCTCCTCAGAGGGCTCCACGGGAGCCTCGGCGCCGTTCAGGATGGTGTCCACGGCGGTGCGGCCGAAGTAGACGGCCGCGCCGATGGCCATGCCGCAGCAGGGGTACTCGTCGCCGAAGAGGCCGCCGAAAGCCACCTCACCGGCGGCGTACAGGCCAGGGATGGGCTGGTCGTTGGTGTCCAGCACCCGGGCGGCGCTGTCCAGCTGGAGGCCGCCGAAGGTGACCGAGGAGCCGGGAAGCATCTTGAAGGCGTAATAGGTGTCGCCCTCTACGGGGATCAGGTAGTCGGCGGGCTTGCCGAAATCGTCGTCCTTACCCTTGGCGCACAGGGCGTTGTAGCGCTCCACGGTGGAAATGAGGGTCTCGGCGTCCACGTCCATGAGCCCGGCCAGCTCCTCCAGGGAGGAAGCCTTGTAAGAGAAGTTGGGGCTCTCAATGGTGACACCCCACTGGACCATAGCGTAAGGCTCGGCGCAGACGCCGTCCTTGGTGGAGGTGATGTAGAAGATGGCGGGGCTGTTCCGGCGGGCCGCGGCGGAGGACACATGGGACTGGTAGGTCCACTCGTCCACAAACCGCTCGCCGTTCATGTCCACGATCAGGCCGGACTCCTCATTGATGCCGATGTAGCAGTCATAGTTCACGTGCACCAGCTGCATACCGGGATTCACCACCTGCTTGGCGCCGATGGCGGTGGCCATTCTCAGGCCGTCACCCACGTTGCCCATGGGCACGCCGGAGGCGGCGTTGGAGGGCAGGAAGGACTTGTAGGGCAGCAGGTACTCGTCCTCGCTGTGGGCGAAGCCGCCGGTGGCCAGGATCACGTTCTTGGCGTTGATGGTGACCTTGCCGCCGTGGGTCTTCTCGCCCACAACGCCCACCACAGCGCCGTCGGCGTTGGTGAGGAGCTCCTTGGCGGCGCACTCGTAGATGATCTTGCCGCCGTTCTTCTCAAAGGTGTTGGTCAGGGGCACCATGATCTGGCCACCGTGGCCGTTGGTCTGTCCGCCGCCCCCGGTCACGTTGTGGACCCGCCAGGGGGTGATGGAGGAGTGGATGGGCTCCACGTTGATGAAGTTGACCCCCCGGTCGGAGAGCCACATGATGTTCTCCAGGGAGGCGTCGCAGAACTGCTTCACCAGGTCGCCGTCCATCAGGCCGTCCCTATCAAAGCTCATGAGGTAGTCATACATCATGTCGGCGTTGTCGGTGAAGTCCTGGGCCTCCTGCCACTTGGTGCCGGCAGCCAGCACCTTGCCGCCGCTGCGGGTGGTGGAGCCGCCGGTGATCCCGGTCTTCTCCATCACCATTACGTTGGCGCCCGCCTCCTGGGCGGAGAGGGCAGCCGCCAGACCGGCGGCGCCGGCGCCTACCACCAGGATGTCGGTGTCATAGGTCTCGTCGGCGGTGTTGTGGTCCACGGGGGTCTGGAAGTTAGCGGGATCGCCGCCGGCCTGGGTGATACAGTCGGACACAGCGGCCTTGATGGCGGCGCTGGTGACGGTGGCGGAGGTGACGCTGTCCACCGCCAGAGACTGGGCGGCCACGATGGCACCGGGGATGGTCTCAATGGGGGTGGTGCTGAGGCCGCAGCCCACGCCGTAGGTCTCGGTGTGCTCCTTCACGGTGACGGCCTTGATGGAGGTCTCGTCCACCGTGACTTCCACGGTCACGTCGCCGTTCTGGCCCTTGGCGGCGGCGGTGTAAGTGCCCGCCTTCATGGCGCCGGCGGCGGGAAGCTCCTCCCCGCGGGCCAGGGCCAGGGCCTTGCCAACGGCGTCCTTGACGGCGTTGGAGGTCACGGTTGCGCCGGCAACGCCGTCAATGTCGGCCCCCTTCTCCTTGATCTGGTCAACCAGCGTGGGAAGGGCGGCGCCGCCCACGGACTCGGTCTCACCGGGGCCTTCCAGCACCACATCGGTAATGGCGTTGGCGTCCACGGTGATCTTGGCGGTCACGGTGCCGCCAAAGCCCTGGGCAGTTCCCTCGTAAGTACCGGGGGTGTAGATCCCGGTGGTCTCGGGCTCCTTGTCCTTGCCGCAGGCCGCCAGGGAGCAGACCATAGCAAGGGCGCAAAGCAAAGCAAGAGACTTTTTCAGCTTTTTCATTCCTTTTTTCCTCCTTTTTTGATGTGCCAAATTCTTGGCAGTACAGCTATTATATCAAAGCCTTTTCTTAAATTCAAGGGGTATCCGTCCGGGCGGACAGATTCGGCGTTATCACGAAGAACGGCGGGCTTTTTTGGGCGTTATCACGAAAGCTTCCGGGGCCGAAAAACCGCAGCGCGCCAAATTTTTCCCGCTATTTGCAACCGGGCGGAAAATTTGATACTCTTTATAGACAGAAACCGGTTTTCAAACGCAGCGGAAAGGAGGGACCGCCCTTGACCGACGAAATGCTTTTAGAGCAGCTTTTCACCCATGAGGAGGGCGCGCTGGAGGCCCTGGACGCCCAGTACGGCGCCTACTGCCGGACCATCGCGGGGCGGATCCTGCCCGATCCCCGGGACGCGGAGGAGTGCTTTAACGACTGCCTGCTGGCGGTATGGAAGGCCATCCCGCCCGCTCGCCCCACTCACTTCAAGGGCTGGCTGGGAGCGGTGGTCCGCCACCGGGCCATTGCCATGGGCAAGAAAAACGGCCGCACGGCCCCTTTGGTGGATGAGACTATGCTGGAGCTGGCCCGCGACCTGACCCCCGGGGGCAACCTCCAGGACAAGGCCGAGGCCAAGGAGCTGGGGGAGGCCATTTCCGCCTTCCTGTGGACCCAAAAGCCGGAGATCCGCCGGGCCTTCCTCCGCCGGTACTGGGGATGCGGGGGCCTGGAGGAGATCGCCCGGGAGCTGGGCTGGAGCCTCAGCAAGACCAAAAGCGTGCTGTTCCGCACCCGGAACAGCCTGAAGGACTATTTACAGAAGGAGGGATACCTATGAAAGAGGACAGCGGACGAATTTTAGAGGCAATGGACCATCTGGATCCCGCCCTCATTGAGGACATGGACGGTCAGGCCACGGCCAAACGCCGCCCGGCCCCCGTGCGGGTGCTGCTGGCGGCGGCGTGTATCTGCGCCCTGTTGGTGACGGCGGCGGTGGCCGCCGAGGCGCTGGGATTCGATTTTGTGAAGATCTTTTCTTTTGAAAAAGAGGGTAAGCAGGTCGAAGGCTATCGAGCGGACGGCTCCGGGATCGTGTATATCCCCCTGAAAGACCTTTCCCCCGAGGTACAGGCCCTGGAGGGACAATATGCGGATGAATATATTCATACAGAGCGTCTTTCCTTCGACTCTTGGGAGGAGGCTGAGGAATATCTGGGGTATGAGATCGTGGACCATCCTGTGCTGCGGGGGGCAGATTATATCCGCGCCAACTATTCGATTGATGGAGTGCCCGTAACAGGGAACTGCAACGTAACGATCGATCTCCGTGGCGGAGAGGTTTTTATGATCACTGTCCAGTCCAGTGTAAGAAAATATCCATCTAGCTTTACGATGACCGCTACCCTCTATGTAGGCGGCCCCCTGCCGGACCAGACCGAGGATCCCGGCTTCGGGTACTTCAGCCACGTCGAGACCGTGGAAGAACAGGAGGATTATCTGACCGCCAACAACATAGAGACCGTGATCGTTTGCATGGAGCACGGTGATATGGGAAACGGCACATACCACGCCAATTTCTTCCTTCGGGGCATTCGGTTTTCCGTAAGGGCCGGCTTTCCCAATCCCGAGAGGCAGCAAAGCGCTTTGAGCAAACTGAAACAGGATTTGGATGCCTTTGAATAATTCAGCCCCAAACCACACACCCCGGCGGGGAGGTTTCCCGCCGGGGCTTTTTTATGCTATACTTCCTTTGCCACAAAATTTTTTCTGTGTCATGAAGTATTTTCCTCTTTGGCAGGGTATTATGGGTGAAACGCGTTTCAAGGAGAGGGGCCTATGCTGACGGAACAGGAATTTCATCAGATCGCGGACCGCCACCTGGATATGGTCTACCGGCTGGCGCTGAACTGGCTGCGTTCCCCCGCCGACGCGGAGGACGCCGCCCAGAACGCCATGCTCCGGCTGTGGCAGACCAACACCCAATTCCAGGGGGAGGACCACCTGAAGCACTGGCTGGTGCGGGTGACCATCAACGAGTGCAAGCGCATCGCCCTCCACCCCTGGCGGAGGCGGAGTCTCCCGCTGGACGAGGCGGCGGGGGAGCCCGTTTTTGACGACCCGGACCGGGGGGCGCTGTTTCAGGCGGTGATGGACCTGCCGGAAAAGTACCGGGTGCCCCTCTATCTCTACTATTACGAAGGCTATTCCCTGTCCGAGGTGGGGGAACTGCTGGGGCTGAAAGCGGCCACAGTGGAGACCCGCCTGGGGCGGGCGAGAGCCAAACTGAAAACCATGCTGACGGAGGAATGAACCATGGAAAACAACTATCGGGACATGATGGACGCGGTGAAGGCCCCCGAAGGCTTGCGAATGGAGGTCAGGAACATGAGTGAACAGGAGCGGACCAAAAAGACCCGCCCGCTGCCCGTGCGGGTGGCCTTGGCGGCGGCGTGCATCTGCGCCCTGCTGGCGACGGCGGCCATCGCCGCCGAGACGCTGGGGTTCGATTTTGTGAAGATCTTTAATAAAGAAGAAGCAGAAGAAACAGATCTGGATTATATGGTGGACGGATCCGGGGTAAAGCATATCCCCCTTTCCGCACTTTCCCAGGAGGCACAGGCCCTGAAAGAGCAATACGAGGATAGGGATGATGGGTACGTGTGTACCGTGGAACTTGCCTTCGACTCCTGGGAGGAGGCTGAGGAATACCTGGGGTACGAGATTATGGACAATCCCGTGCTGGCCCGGGGGACCTATGGCTCCGTCAGTCTCCTCTCTAAAGAGGGAGATGAACGGTCGGCAAACTGCTGGATAAAGGTTATCTTCGGGGATGACGGAGAAATTACCTACATTCAGGTCTTTTCTCGGATGAATCTGTCTGCATCCCCCAACGGCTATATGGTAGAAGCTACCCTCTATATGCGAGCCATAGAGGACCGGCCCAAAGATCCCACCGTAGCCTACAAGTACCCCGACGATTCCCACGTAGAGGGGACGGAGGACTATCTGACCCCCGATGGTCTGGAGACCGTGATCGTAAACATAGAAAGAGGAGACCGGGGAGGAGAATATAACGCCCACTTCTTCCTTCGGGGCATTCAGTTTAGAGTAGGGACCTACTATCCCGCTGAGGAGCAGGAGGCCGCCCTGACTGAGCTGAAGCAGGTTCTAGACGCTTTTGAATAAAACAGCTCTGCAAAAGGGAAGTCCCGATTATGGGACTTTCTTTTTGTTATACTGGGACCATCAAAAGGAAAGGAGCTGGTCCCAGATGATGGAACGGTTTGAAATTCGGTATGTGGGGGGTCACGTGGAGGTCTACGATCCCTCGGGGGCCTTCTGCTTCTCGGCGGACACCAAGAGCGAGGCCGAGAGCGAGCTTTTGGACATGGCGGCGTAAGCAAAGGACCGGCTTTTCAGCCGGTCCTTTGTCTTGATAACAGCTTACCACTCCACGGAGACTACACGGGCGCAGCGAGGACACAGTTCAGGATGGCTGCTATCCTCTCCCACACCCTCGTCATGGTTCCAGCACCGGGGGCACTTGGGCCCGGCGGCGGGGGACACCTTCACGGTGAGGCCCTCGAACTCCTCACCCTGGTAGCCCTCACCCTCACCCTGGGCCAGGGTGACATGGGACACGATGCAGATGGTGGCCAGGTCGCTCTCGTCCATGCGGAGGGCCTCAAACTCCTTCCAGCCCTCCTCGGTAAAGGTCAGGGTCAGGTCGGCGTCCTGGTTCTTCTTGACTCCCTGCTCCCGGGCCAGCTCCAGGGCCTTGTTCACGTCGTCCCGGAGGGCCATGACCTTCTCCCAGCGCTCCTCCTCGGCAGAGAGGGCCTGGGCAGGATCGTAGTCGGGCATATCGTTGAGGAGCACGCTCAGGGCGTTGTCCGTCTTGGCGTGGGGCATCAAAGCCCAGATCTCATCGCTGGTAAAGGCCAGAATGGGGGCCATGAGGCGGGTCATGCCGTCCAGGATGGTGAAGAGGGCGGTCTGGGCCGAGGCCCGGCCCGCTTTGTCGCCGCAGTAGAGCCGGTCCTTGATGATATCCAGGTAGAAGTTGGACATCTCCACCACGCAGAAGTTGTAAATGGCCCGGTAGGCCACGTGGAACTCGTAGTTGTTATAGGCTTCCCGGACGGTCTTTGCCAGCTTGCCAAGCTGGTGGACCGCCCAGCGGTCCAGGTCGGTCAGGTCAGGGAATGCCACCTTCTGGTCCGGGTCAAAGCCGCTGAGGTTGCCCAGCATATACCGGGCGGTGTTGCGGATCTTCAGGTAGGCCTGGGAGAGCTGTTTCAGGATCTCGGGGGAGATGCGCATATCCTGGGTGTAGTCGGCCGAGGCCACCCACAGCCGGAGCATATCGGCGCCGTAGTCCTTGATGACCTCGTCGGGGGAGACCGCGTTGCCCAGGGACTTGTGCATGGCCTTGCCCTCCCCGTCCACCGTCCAGCCGTGGGTGGCGATCTGACGGTAGGGGGCTACCCCGTTGCAGGCGATGGAGGTGAGCATGGGGGACTGGAACCAGCCCCGGTACTGGTCGCCGCCCTCCAGATAGAGGTCAGCGGGGTATTTGAGGTACTCCCGCTCGTTGGCTACAGCAGCCCAGGTGGAGCCCGAGTCGAACCACACGTCCATGATGTCGGTCTCCTTGGTGAAGTGGGCCTTTCCGCACTTGGGGCAGACAAAGCCCTGGGGGAGAAG
>JAGBDQ010000015.1 GCA_017937415.1 Oscillospiraceae bacterium | reverse complement strand
GGCTTCCATAAAGGCGTTGATCTGCTGCTGGGTCAGATCGGTTACGCCGGCGATCTCAGAGACCCAAACAGTGATGTCGTAAGTACCGGCCAGGGGATTGTCGCTGCCGGGCTGATTCTCTTCACCTTGGACAGGGGTGGGAGTGGGCTTGCTCTCTTCCTTGGGCGCGCAGGCGGCCAGGGAGAACAGCAGGCTCAGGGACAGGAGCAGCGCAAACAGTTTCTTTTTCATTCCAATATTCCTCCTAATGTTTGGATTGAACGCCCGGCAGATGATCTGCCGGCGGAAACAGCGGGGTACCCCGCTGTTTCCGAATGATATTATATCACGCAAGTCGGAAATGTCAACAATAGGAGGACAAATAAATGCAAAAATATGGGCAACATCAACAATGGAACTTCGCGTGGAACCGGTCAAAGGCGGGGAGCTTACGGCCTTCGTAGTCAAAGAGACACTGGTTGGCCCACTCGTTGCGGGTGGGCTTGCCTTCCTCATGGATATAGGCCTGTCCCTCCTTTGAGGCCCAGCAGACCCCGTCGCCGGGGATCCACAGGGGCTCCCAGTAAAAGACGCCCTCTATGCCATGCGCACGGCAGAGGGAGAGGAACCGGGAGATATAGTCGGCCTGTCCGGCCGGGGTAAGAGGATAGGGTATTTGGGAGAGAAAGTCCTGGGCGTTGTCCTCGCTGAACACCAGGCCGCCCCCCTCCGCGATATAGTCCTCCAGGGTATAGCCGTAGCCCGTCTCCATGACCATCCGGGGTTTGCCGAACAATTTGCCGCACAGGTCCATGTTGGCGAAAAACTGGTCAAAAGTGCCGTGCCAGTAAGGGTAGTAGGAGACGCCGATGATGTCATAGTCCACCCCCAGCTCCTCCATGTTGGTGAAAAACTCGGTGTAGACCGCCTGGTCAAAGCTCCGCTCCAGATGGAGGACGATCCCCGCCTGGGGAAAGACCTCCCGGCAGGCCCGGATGCCCGCTTTCAGCAGCCCGGCCAGGGCGGGATAGTTCTCCCGGGGCGTTCCGTTCTCCCCAACCGTGAGCTTTCCCACCGGCCAGAGCATCCCGTTTGTGATCTCGTTGCCCACCTGAATGAGGGCCAGGTCCAGCCCCTCGGCCAGAATAGCGTTCAGCGTGTCCCGGGTAAAGTTGTAGACCTGCTCCGTCAACTCCTCCAGGCCCAGGCCGGCCCAGTCCTTGGGTACGGTCTGCTTGTTGGGGTCGGCCCAGAAGTCGGAGTAGTGAAGGTCCAGCAGGAGCTTGTAGCCCTTGTCCGCGGCCAGATGGCCCAGGCGGAGAAAGTTGCCCAGGTCGCAGCCGCCCCCTAAATAGGGCTTGCCTTCAGGGGAGAAGGGCCGGTTCCACACCCGGATGCGCATATGGTCCACCCCGTTTTGGCGGAAGGCGTCCAGGGGATCCATGGGGGTGCCACTTTCATCCAGATAGACCGCCCCCCGGTCCGCCTCATCAAAATAGGTGGAGGTGTCGATGCCTAAGACCATTCACTGTTCTCCTCTCTTGTGGGGAGCGAAGGTGATGGGCTGGTTGTCCGCCCCGAAATCCACCACCCGCAGGCGCATGGCCTTGTAGCGGTACTTGGCCTGCTCGTTGAGGCGGAGCACGTCGGTTTCACTGCCCCGGAAGGCGCAGCGAAGGCAGTAGTATTCTTTTTTCTCCCCGTCGTAGAACATATCAATGTCAATGTCCCGCATAAAGCAGGAGGGGCAACGGAAATTCAGCTTTCCTTTTGAAGCCTGAGCCATGTGGTGAACTCTCCCTTCGTCATGGTTTTGTGGAGCCGGATGTGATAGACCGGGGAGAAGGCGATGCCCTCCTCCGCCTCCATGGTGTCGGCGCCGCCGCCCATGGAGATCTGGGTCCCGATCTGGGGGATGGACACCCAGGCGATCTCGCCCCCGGACTTCTCCACCTTTTTGCCGTGGTAGGTGTAGGGAATGGACTCCTCGTCCACCCCCAAAGTGAGTCCGGTCATGTCGGCCTGATACTCGGTGGTGCCGAAGGCGCCGGTGAAATACTCCTCAAAGGTGACCTCCTCCCCGTGGAGGTCGTTCAGGATCCGCCGGGTGGTAAAGACCTCCCCGGTCTCCTCGTTGAAGAGGAACTCCGACTCCACCACAATGTCCAGTCCGTCCAGGGTGACGGTCACCGGGTCGGCGGTGAGCCTGACCCCCTTGGGGAGCCGCTCGAATTTTGCCATGGTGCGGCACAGGCACAGGTCGGCCTTCTGCCCGTGGTAGGAGAGGGCGCAGGACTTGATGGTGCCCGCTCCGGCGTAGTGGGTGAAGTAGCCCGCCCGGTAGTTGATCTGAATGAGGTAGGGGTAGGAGGCGTCATAGACATGGTCGGTGCCGATGCCGGTCTCCCAGGGTACCTGGGCGGCGTAGGGACGCAGGTCGACCATGGCGCCCCCCTGGTTGAAGTCCAGGCAGCAACGCAGGGCGGGGGAGGCATACCAGAAGTATTCCTTGCCGCTTCCGTAGAGGATGTCTTTCCACAGGGCGCACTCACCCTTGGCGTAGTCGGGGTGGCAGGCACGGTAGAAGTCGGCGAACTCGGCCATGGTCATGTCGGTAAGCTTGCCCTCGGCCTTCAGCTTGCCGTAGTATTTCATGCCGTCGTCATAGCTCTTGGCCAGCAGCTCGTAGGGGGCCTCCCACCGGCCGTTTTTGTTGAGCCAGCCGGGGCCCACGAACATCATGTTGTAGGCATAGCCCTCGTTATACTTGGCCAGATGGCGGTACTGGTCCACCAGATTGTAGAGGTAGGGGTACTCGATGCTCCCGGCGTCGTCATAGTAGATCATGCCCCGGAGCACGTTCTGGGGATGAGTGCCAAAGTTGGAGCCGTTGCCGTCGAAGCAGGCCATCAGGTCCCGGCTCAGGTGGGGGATGGCCACGATGCCGCTGTCATCCCCGGCGTCGGCGGCGGGGCAGTGGGAATTGACCTTGGAGGGGATCCAGGGGTTCCAGGGGCCGCCGTCCATAAAGGTGTACCAGGAGTTGTTGCAGGTGTGGTAGGCCTTGGGGCCCTCCTCCCAGCAGGTGGCCACGGCGCACTTCACCGAGGGGTAACGCTCCTTAATATAGTTGATGGTGAAGGCGTCCAGGAAGTAGCTGCCGGTGGATTCCGGCCAGAAGCCGAACTTTTCATGGAAGAGGCCGAAGGCATCGTCCACGATCTCCTTCTTGGTCTCCTTGTCGAACATCCAGATGCAGAAGTCCTCGGTGCGGTACTTCTCCTTAAACTGCTTACAGGGGAGCCCCAGCAGGCTCAGGGCGATCTCGTCCCCGTACTTCTCATGATGCTCCTTGGCAATGGAGACGATCTCGTCAGAGAACAGGGAGGCGTAGGTGATCTGGATGGTGGTTTTCAGGCCGTACTTGTGGGCGGTCTCCTGCTGAAAGCGGAAAATGTCCAGGGACTCGTCCTGGACGCCCGACTTTTTGCCCAGTGCCCGCTCGGCATACTCGGGGGAGAGCTCGGGCCGGTGGATGATGTTGACCACAAAGCGTTCCATAGTGGACCCTCCAATCTGTGCGGGCCGTTCGAAGACAGCCCTGTTTGCATTTAAGATATAGCACATTTTTTTGCCCGAGGCAAGGGGAGAGAACAAAAAAGAGGCAGCTTTGCTCAAAAACTCAGTTGGCGATATCCGCTTTGCGGTTTTATAAAAAACAGGCGCCTTAACTTGACTATTTTGGGCGGGTGTGCTATGTTCAGATTGCCATATGGCTGCGCAAAGAGGCCAGATCGCCCGATGGGAGGCTATCCTATGAAAAAGAAAATTTCTCTGTTTTTGACTTTCTCTTTGCTCCTTGCTGCCCTTGGGGGCTGTGCTCCGCCGGCCGGGGGAGAGAAACCCGCAGTCACCTCGGAGGGCCTGTATGTCTCCAAAGTGGAGGGGC
>JAGBDQ010000186.1 GCA_017937415.1 Oscillospiraceae bacterium | reverse complement strand
GCAAGCGCAATCAGCTTTTTAATGTTTGGCTCTACCTTACCCTGCTCATAAAGTTGATAAGAGCGCAAATTCATCCCCAGGACTTCTGCCGTTTGCTTTTGTGTCCTTTTCTTCTCCATACGGACATCTCTTAAACGAATATGAAATTCCTGCATAAAAATCACCATTCCCTATTGACATACGCATTTTATTTACGTATACTATACGTAGATTTAATGCGCATTGGAGTGATAATATGGACACCATTTTAGACCACCTGGAGGACCTGACCCGCCCTCGTTCCATGCCTCCGGAGTATTTTGCCGTCTCACGCCCCCTGGGCCCGCTGCACGATAAAATCAAGGAGACGCTTACCCTGAAGTTTCTGGACGAGCTGAACAACGCCCAGGCCGATGTGGTGGCCTTCGAGCGCCGGGAATGCTTCTCCCGGGGCTTCCGGCTGGGGGTGCGCCTTACCTTAGAAGGACTGTCCTACCATACTTGAAAGGTGCCCCGGGGACGTCATTCGCCCTACGGGCGAACGACCGTCCCGGCAGCGGCAGAGCCGCTGCCCGCTTGATTCTTTCTTTCCAGATACTCGTCGTAGGTCATCTTGGCGTCGATGAGCTTGCCCTCGGGGGTGAACTCAAAGATGCGGGTGGCCACCGACTGCACCAACTGGTGGTCGTGGCAGGAGAAGAGCACGTTGCACTTCACCGCCTCCAGGCCGTTGTTCACCGCGGCGATGGACTCCAGATCCAGGTGGTTGGTGGGCTGGTCCAGCAGGAGCACGTTGGCCCCGGAAAGCATCATCTTGGAGAGCATACACCGGACCTTCTCGCCGCCGGACAGCACTTTTACCGGCTTATACACGTCGTCCCCCGAGAAGAGCATCCGGCCCAGGAAGCCGCGGAGATAGGCCTCGTGGGGGTCGGAGGAGAACTGGCGGAGCCACTCCACCAAGTTGTCATCGCAGCCCTCGAAGAACTCGGTGTTGTCTTTTGGAAAGTAGGAGAAGGTGGCGGTCTGGCCCCACTTTACGGTGCCCTCGTCGGGCTCCCACTCTCCGGTGAGGATCTTGAAAAGGGCGGTCTGGGCGTTCTCGTTGTCCCCCACGAAGGCGATCTTGTCCCCGTGGTCCACCATGAAGCTCACCTTGTCCAGCAGCTTCACCCCGTCCACCGTCTTGGAAACATCGGTGACAAAAAGGATGTCCTTGCCCACCTCCCGGTCGGGAGAGAACTGGACCCAGGGGTAGCGGCGGGAGGAGGCGGGGATCTCCTCCAAGGTGATCTTGTCCAGCAGCTTCCGCCGGGCGGTGGCCTGCTTGGACTTGGACTTGTTGGCCGAGAAGCGGGAG
Source organism: Oscillospiraceae bacterium (assembly GCA_017937415.1). Taxonomy (GTDB): domain Bacteria; phylum Bacillota; class Clostridia; order Oscillospirales; family Oscillospiraceae; genus Vermiculatibacterium. The sequence continues at coordinate 1,046 of JAGBDQ010000186.1, read as the reverse complement.
ATGAACTCCTTCAGCTCCTGGGCCTTCTCCTCGTTCTTCTTGTTCTGGGCCTTCATCAGGTTCTGCATGAGCTGGGAAGCGTCATACCAGAAGTCGTAGTTGCCCACATACATCTTGACCTTGTTGTAGTCGATGTCCACGATGTGGGTACACACCGTGTTGAGGAAGTGCCGGTCATGGGAGACCACGATGACCGTGCCCTCGAAGTCCAGCAGGAAGTCCTCCAGCCAGTTGATGGCGTTGATGTCCAGGTTGTTGGTGGGCTCGTCCATCATGAGAATGTCGGGGTTCCCGAAGAGGGCCTGGGCCAGCAGGACCTTCACCTTGAGCCGGGGGTCCATGTTCTCCATCAGGGTCTCGTGGAACTCGGTGCCCACCCCCAGGCCCTGGAGGATGCGGGAGGCGTCGGACTCCGACTCGTAGCCTCCCTGCTCGGCGTACTCGGCCTGGAGCTCGGCCGCCCGGATGCCGTCCTCGTCGGAGAAGTCCTCCTTCTCGTAGAGGGCGTTCATCTCCTTGCCCACCTCATAGAGGTGCAGGTTGCCCATGAGCACCGTGTCCATGACGGTGTAGACGTTGTAGGCGTTCTGGTCCTGCTTCAGGATGGACATGCGGACGCCCGGCAGAATGGACACCTCGCCGGAGGTGGATTCCAGCTCCCCGGAGAGGATCTTCAGAAAGGTGGACTTCCCCGCCCCGTTGGCCCCGATGATGCCGTAGCAGTTGCCCTTGACGAACTGCAGGTCCACATGGGAGAAGAGGGGGGTGCCGGAATAGTTGAGGGAAAGGTCGGTAACGGTGATCATAGCAAACTCCTTTTGAAAATAATGTCAGCCCTGCTATTGTACCAGCAAATGGCCGGAAAGACAAGCAAAATGTGCGGCTCACTCTTGCTGAACGGCATTTTCTTTTGTATAATGGCTCTGTTCAGACCGTCCCTGTCCCTCGGGGCAGGCAGGGAGAACGCAGGTCTCATATTTGGGGGAAACCATGAAAAAGAAGCGTCATTTTTTGCTGGACCTGGTATCCTGCTTTCTCATCCCGGG
>JAGBDQ010000185.1 GCA_017937415.1 Oscillospiraceae bacterium | reverse complement strand
TCAGGCAGACGGTGCTGTGCAGCAGCTCCCGGATGTCGTACACGCTGCCCCACACCTCGGGCACCCCCCGGTCCACCCCCAGCAGGCCGTAGACGGCCTCCATGGCGGTGCGCACGGAGTACTCGGTGGTGAACACGGTGTCCCGCTCCACCTCGGCAAACTGACCCAGGAAGGCAAAGTTCACCGCACCCTCGGGCACCACGTCGGGCCGGTCTCCCTCGGCCCGGGGCATAAAGTAGGCGCTGGCGAAGGGCATCATGGTGGGCACCGTGTTGGCGCTGTGGGCGGCCAGCTCCTCGATCCGGTCCTCGGGCACCCCGATGTGGTAGAGCCACTCCATGCAGATCTCCTTGCCGGTGCAGTCCTTCATGGGCTTCTTCACAAAGTCGCCCACCGCGTTGGGGAACAGGCCGTAGAGCCACACCAGGCACTGGTCCTTGGGCTGGGAGTGGAACTGGGGCTGGCGGTTGATGGTCCAGCTCAGGAGCCACCCGGAGTCCCGGGCCGTCACGATACCGCCGGTGACCACATTGCCGGACAGAGGATCCCGCTTGCAGACATTTTTGATATAGGGCAGGATCTTGTCGTCCAGGGTGTTGACCGTAACTCCCATCCACTTGCACTCCTCGGGGTCCTTATAGAACTTCTCGGGATGGCCGAAGGCAGGGTCCTGCTCCGCGATCTTCCGCCACAGGTCGAAGGAGCCGCCGGGCTGGGGGGTAGGAATGTACTCACAGGGCTTATCCTGACCGCCGATGGTGGAGTTCTCCACGTTGCTGCCGTTGGTGATGAAGAGGTAGTCGTCCTCGGTGAGATCCAGAAATTCCTGCTTCCCTTCCCGAAGGAGCTCCACCCGCTTGGCCACCTTTTTGCCGTCCCGGATATCGAAGCGCACATCCATCACCTGGGTGTTGAAGTGGAACTGGCAGCCGTGGCTCTCCAGGTACTTGACCATAGGCAGGATCATGGATTCATACTGGTTATACTTGGTGAACCGGAGGGCTTTCAAATCGGGCAGGCCGTCAATGTGGTGGATGAAGCGCTGCATATAGAGCTTCATCTCCAGGGCACTGTTGCAGTCATAGAAGGCAAACATGGTGCGCCAGTAGGTCCAGAAATTGGAATGGAACACCTCGTCGTCAAAAACGTCGGTGATCCGTTTGTCCTCCAGCTCCTCATTGGGGGTAAAGAACAGCCGCATCAGCTCCATGGCTCCCTTGTCGGAAATGTCGAACTTCCCGTCGGTGTGGGCGTCCTGGCCCCGATTCTCGGTGACCCGGCACAGGGAATAGTTGGGATCGCGCTTGTTCAGCCAGTAGTACTCGTCCAGAACGCTGACCCCCTCGGTCTCGATGGAGGGGATGGAGCGGAACAAGTCCCACATGACCTCGAAATGGTTGTCCATCTCCCGACCGCCCCGCATGACGTAGCCGATCTCGGGATACTTCCACCCATCACAGGCGCCGCCGGCCACGGGATCCCGGTCAAAGAAGTGAATGTTCTTGCCGGGCATCTGGGCGTCCCGCACCAGGAAGCAGCCGGCGGACAGGGCCGCCAGACCGGTGCCGATGAAGTAGGCCGACTTGTGATCCACGCCCTCCGGCTTCAGGGGACGGGCAAAGGCCTCATAGTTACCACTGGAATAATACATAATTGACATCCTTTCCCGAGCCTTTCCGGCTCGCTTTTGATGTGCTTATCTTACCCGCTTTTTCCGGCCTCCACAATGAGCAAAAGACCTTCTGTGTTGGAATTTGCAACACAGAAGGCCTTTTACCTTTTTTCTTTACATTTTCTCTTTTTTGTTCAAAATTTTACGCAAGCCATTGAAGTAAAGGCTATTCGCTCTTCAGCGCCCGGGTCGCATTTGCCACCGCCACCACCATGACCCCCACGTCGGCGAAGGCCCCGGCCCACATGTTGGCCTTGCCCAGGATGCCCAGTACTAAGATCACCGCCTTCACCCCCAGGGCGAATACAATGTTCTGGTTGGCGATGCGGATGGTTCTGCGGGCGATGGCGATAGCCGCGGCGATCTTGGAGGGCTTGTCGTCCATGAGCACCACATCGGCGGCCTCGATGGCGGCGTCCGAGCCCAGAGCCCCCATGGCGATGCCCACATCGGCCCGGGAGAGTACAGGCGCGTCGTTGATGCCGTCCCCCACGAAGGCCAGCATTCCCTTGGGGCTCTTCTTCTCCAGCAGCTTCTCCACCTCGGTCACCTTGTCAGCGGGGAGCAGCCCGGCGTGGACCTCGTCCAGGCCCAGCTCATGGCCCACGGCCTCCCCCACGGCGGGCGCGTCCCCGGTGAGCATGACCGTCCGCTTCACCCCGGCGCGCTTCAGGGCGGCAATGGCCTCCTTGGCGTCGGGCTTCACCTGGTCGGAGATCACGATATGCCCCAGGTATCTCCCCTCGGTGGCCACATGGACGGTGGTACCCACCTTGTGGCAGGGGTGCCAGGATACCCCGCAGTCCTCCATGAGCTTGTCGTTGCCCACATAGAC
>JAGBDQ010000014.1 GCA_017937415.1 Oscillospiraceae bacterium | reverse complement strand
CTTGATACCTAATGTAATTTACGTATTCTCACGCATTCCGCAGCAAGTGCGCAGTGCTGTACTGAACAATTACCCTTTTTCTGCCTAAACATTTACTGATTATTGCATAATCGAAATTCCATAAAATCCACATGCCGAGAAGGCCAAAAAGTTTCTGGTCCTCCGGGACGAGCTACGGGGGCTGGAGATCTCCCTGTGGATGGAGCAGCTGGACCGGATCCGCACCGGCAGCATCAAGATCCAGTCGGACTACGAAAACGCCGTCCGCCAGAAAACCGAGGCCCAGGCCGAGGTGGAGCGGCTCTATGCCGCCGCCGAGGTCATCGCCCAGCAGATGCGGCAGAAGGAGCTGGACGCCGAAGGGGTCCGGTTCGAGATGCAGCAGCGGCAGGCCGATGCCAATGAGTGCGAAAGCGCCATCGCTGTGCTGAAAACCAACATTCAGAACAACCTGGAGAACGCCGACCGGCTCCAGCGGGAGCTGGAGGCCCAGGAGGGCCGGGCCGGGTCCATCGAGGGGCAGATCAAGCAGCGTCAGGACCGGCTGGAGGAGATCCAGGAGCAGATCCGGGCCTTGGAGGACCAGATGGCCCAGAAGCAGGCCCAGGCCGACGAGCTGGGGAAGAACGCGGGCAATCTGGCCGCCGAGATGGAGAGCCTGCGGCAGAAGGAGGCGGTGGAGACCGCCTCGGCCGCCGAGGCCAAGGCTCTGCTGTCCGCCCTGGCCGCCGCCGCCCAGGAGGTGCTGGACCGGGACAGCAGTCTTCGGCAGGAGCTCAACGCCGGGGAGGAGCGGCTGGAAGCCGCCCGCTCTGAGGCGAAAGAGGCCAAAAAGGAGCTGGAGCAGGCCAGGGAGGACCGGGACTCCATCAAGAATATCATCAGCGGTTACGCCCTGCGCCTGGCAAGCCGCAACAAAAAGGCTCAGGAGACCGAGGAGAAGTATGTGAAGCTCCAGATGGAGGAGAACGCCCTCCAGTCCCGGATCCATATGCTCACCGAGATGGAAAAGCTCTACGAGGGCTATTCCAAGGCGGTGAAGATGGTGATGGGGGAGTCGGAACGGGGCCAGATGAAGGGCATTTTGGGCCCGGTGGCCGGGCTTCTCCGGGTGAAGGACGAATATACCGTGGCCATTGAGATCGCCCTGGGCTCCGCCATGCAGAACATCGTGGTGGAGCGGGAGGAGGACGGCAAGGCCGCCATCCAGTACCTGAAGCGCCGGGACGGCGGCCGGTGTACCTTCCTGCCCCTCAATGCCATTCAGCCCTCCGATTTCAAGGAGAGCGGCGTGGTGGACGAGCCCGGGTTTGTGGGCCTGGGAGACGAGCTCATCGAGTGTGAGAAGAAATACGAGAAGGTCTTTTCCAACCTGCTGGGCCGTACAGTGGTGGCGGAGGATCTGGATTCCGCCATCGCCATGGCCCGGAAGTACGGCCACCGGCTGAAGATCGTGACCTTAGACGGCCAGGTCCTCAACCCCGGCGGCGCTATGACAGGCGGTTCTGCCTCCAAGACGGCGGGCATCCTCAGCCGTCAGGGTGAGCTGGAGCGGCTGCGGGAGCAGAAGAGCGACATCGACGCCAAGCTTGCTGCCGCCCAGAAGGAGCGGGACGAGGCGCGCCGGGAGGTCACAGGGGCCCAGTACGAGATGGACACCGCCCAGGCCCAGCAGCGGCAGCACGAGGACGACATTTTGAAGTTGGAGGAGCGGGTGGGCCACTTGAATCAGGGGGTGGCCGACCTGGAGCGCCAGCAGGAGGAGTGGAAAGGGGAGCTTTCCCAGCTCTCCCAACGGGCCCAGCGCACCGAGGAGGACACGGCCAACGCCCGGAAACGCATCGAGGAGCTGGAGGGCTCCGCCGCCGCACTCCGGGCCGAGGCCGACGCCAAGGCCCAGGGCCAAAATGAGGCCCGGGAGCGGAGCGAGGCCGTCACCGGGGAGATCGCCGTGCTCAACGCCCAGAAGGCGGCTTTGGAGGCCGAGACTCTGGCCTCCCGCCAGTCCCTCCGGGAGCTGGAGGATCTCCGCCGGGATATGGTGGGGGACCGGGAGGACCGCTTCCGCCGCATCGAGGAGCTGAAAAAGCAGACCGGAGAGCTGAACGAGGCCATCGAGGCCCGGGAGGCCCAGCTTTTGAATATCAAGGCGGAGAACGACCGCCGCGATGAGACCGTGAAGCGCCTCAACCAGGAGCGTCTGGAGCTGGAGGGAGAGCGGACAAAGGCGGACAAGCTGAGCCGGGACAAGAACAACGAGCTGCTCCTCATGGAGCGTGAGGTCTCGGTGCTGGAACAGAAAAAAGCCACCGCTGAGATGGAGGAAAGGCAGCTTCTGGATAAGCTGTGGGAGACCTATGAGCTCACCCATGAGGCGGCCAAGGCCTGCCGGGTGGAGCTGGAGAGCGTGCCCAAGGCCCAGCGCCGGGTGGGGGAGCTGAAGCGCTCCATCGCCAACCTGGGCAACATCAACCTGGACGCCATCGAGGAGTTCCAGCGGGTCAACGAGCGCTACACTTACTTTACCGACCAGAGGAACGACATTCAGAAGGCCAAGACCGAGCTGCTGAAGATCATTTCCGACGTGACCGGGGAGATGGAGAATATCTTTGCCGAGCAGTTTGGAAAAATCAACGAGGCCTTCCAGCAGACCTTTGTGGAGCTCTTCGGCGGCGGCAAGGCTACCCTGGAGCTGGAGGACCCGGAGGATATTCTGAACTGCGGCATTGAGATCAGGGTCCAGCCGCCGGGGAAGAGCCTGAAGATCATCACTCTTCTCTCAGGCGGCGAGAAGGCTTTTGTGGCCATCGCCCTCTACTTTGCCATTCTGAAGGTCCGGCCCACCCCCTTCGTGGTGATGGACGAGATCGAGGCGGCCCTGGACGATCCCAACATCGCCCGGTTTGCCCGGTATATGCGCTCCATGGCCGACCACACTCAGTTCATCGTCATCACCCACCGCCGGGGCACCATGGAGGAGGCCGATACCCTCTACGGCGTCACCATGCAGGAGCAGGGCGTTACGCGGGTGCTGACCATTAACCTGAACGATGTGGAGAAGGAGCTGAACATCAAGTGAGCCCCAAAAGGCTAAGCCTGCGGATCAGGCTACGGATTTTGTTTGGAATTGAGTTTTTCCTACTGATCCTATTTCTGAAAAGAATTGCGACAGCTTGGGCGGTGCTCATTGCGACACATACGCTCTATTGCACTCGCTTCCTCCACTGTCCCCACTGCGGTGGAACACTTTATGGGGTGGTTCATTTCTGCCCCAGATGTGGGGGAGAGATTGATTTTGACGCATAGGTTTGGAGGACACCAAGCCCTTTTTGAAAAGATCAAAAAGGGCTTGACCCGGACCAGGGATTCACGCGGGTGATGACCATTAACCTGAACGATGTGGAGAAGGAACGGAATATCAAGTGAGGTGGCGGATATGAAGCTGAGCTTACGGCAGAAAATGCGGGTCGTGGGCGGGATGTTCCTGGCGGCGATGTTGCTGCTTATGGTATCCGTTAT
>JAGBDQ010000184.1 GCA_017937415.1 Oscillospiraceae bacterium | reverse complement strand
CTCCAGCAATTCCTGCTTGTCGGTGAAGATCTTCCCCAGAGGTTGGCCGTGGGCCACGCTCTTGCCCCAGCGGCCGCCGATGTAGACCTTCCAGCCGTATGTTCCTTCATCATTGCAATGGAAGGGGCACTTGGAGATACAGCGGCCGCAGTCGTTGCAGATCTTGGGGTCGATGACCAGCTTGCCGTCGGTCAGTTTGGCGGCGTGGACCGGGCAGGCGGCCTCCAACTGGCACTTTTTACAGCCTTTGCACATTTCAGGGTCATATCCGGGCACCCGGGCGCCGATGATGCCCAGGTCATTCAGGTTGGGCTTCACGCAGTTATTTGGACAGCCGCCCAGAGCGATTTTGAATTTGTGGGGGAGAGCCACGTCGGCGTAGCCCTTGAAGAACCGCTCGTGGATCTCCTCGCTGAGGGCGTATGTATCATAAAGGCCATACTGGCAGGTGGTTCCTTTACAGGAGACCACAGGGCGGACTTTGCTGCCGGTACCGCCGGTCTCCAGGCCGGCCTTGCCTACTTCTGCCCGGAAGGCCTCGATGTCGTCGTAGTCGATGCCGGAGACCTCCACTGTGAGGCGGGTGGTGAACATCATGTGCCCGTCGCCGTAGAGCTTGGCCGCCCGGTTGATGGCGTCGGCCTCCTCGGTGGTGATCCGGCCATTCCGGGTGATGATCCGGCCGTTGAATTTGTTGGTTCCTTTGTGCTGAAGGAAGCCCAGGGCCTTGACCCGCTTGATGTCCTCGGGCCGGAGGGTGCAGCCTTCTCCCGCGGGAGCCGGAGTTTTGCCCTCCAGCTTGTTGATGTAATCCTCCAGAGCCTGAGCGGTGAGCTCCACCGCCGTGACGCAGCGGGTGGCTTCGGTCTTGTACTTGGAGGCCAGGGGAGCGCAGTCGATGGAGTCACAGCCCAGAGCCTCCCGGAAGGAGGCTACAAAAGCGCCGCACAAGGCACGGAATTCATCGGGGCTCTTGTCACCGTACATACGGCTCAATACACCCACCGCTCCTGAGAGGGCGCCGCAGGTGCTGCCGCAGCCCATGCCGCGGCCAAAGCCGGCAAAGAGCCGGATCTCCGCATCGGTCAGCTTCAGGTCGTACACCTCGTTTGCGGCCAGCAGGATCCCTTCGGCGCAGTTTTTCCCCAGAGTGCCATAATAATACGCGGCCTTTTCTTTTAACATGGTCGACCCCTCCGTTTTTGTGTGGTTTTGGCTGTTAAAAGGCTCCTTTTGTATAATATATCACAAAAATATAGAGCGTACAAGAGGGAATATGAGTGATATTTTCAAATGTTGGCGTGGAAAAAGATATAGCCAAAACAAAAGCACCCCACACGGGGTGCTTTGTTGCTATACGATGAAAACCGCTTATCACTCTCGGGGAGACATTTTTGATGCAGCGCATCTCAAAGAAAATTGTAAGAGCTTTTGGGGGCGTCCAATTAGCTGCCGCTTTTTATCCTGCGTTCCCCAGGGCATTGACCCGATCGGCCAGAAGGCGGACCACCGACTTCAGGGTAGAAACTTCCTCCTCCAGGGCATCCACCCGGTCTTTGGGAGCCAAGGTCTCCAAAAGAGTCTGGTGGCCCTCAGCCAATATGTTCAGTTTTTTCTCAATGTCAATATCCACCAAGACACGGATGGAAGAGACATCGGATTTGAGATCGGAGATGTCAGTCCGCATTCCATCCATCTGGCTTTCCACCTTCGCAAAGCGGGTGTCCATCTGGGTCTGCATCCCATCCATCTGGGTCTGCATCCCATCCATCTGGGTCTGCAATTTTTCCAGGGCTTGCAGAATCTTTTCTTCGTTGTTCATACCATTTTCTCCTTTTTGGGGTGTCCACTTTGAGCGCTGTTTCTATTCTTAGCTGGCCCCGGTCTCTAATTTATTATATCATACCATGCGGACGACTAAAAAGCAAGGAAAAGAAGAATGGGTGCACTCCGACATAAAAATGTCGGAGCAAGCTTCATATCGCTTGCTCCGACGTGGTGACCCGGCGGGGGCTCGAACCCCGGACAACCGGCTTAAAAGGCAGGTGCTCTACCTACTGAGCTACCGGGTCATATATATTGAGGCGGGCTGTCACGCTCCGCAGGAGGATGGACGCTCGGTTGCTTTCCCTCCGACTCGGGCTGGTCTCCAGGCCGCAGAGCGGCCTTGCGCTCGCCCTCGCTCCGGTCCAAGCGCCATCACATCCTCCTGCTCCGCGCTTCCTGGCAGGGATGGCTGGAATCGAACCAGCGATGCGGGAGTCAAAGTCCCGTGCCTTAACCGCTTGGCTACACCCCTTTGTAAAGCCGCAGGGCCGAAGCCGATGCTCCGGCCCTGTAGCCTTCTGGGGTGGGCGAAGGGACTCGAACCCTCGACACTCGGAACCACAATCCGATGCTCTACCAACTGAACTACGCCCACCATATCGACTTGTCACGGGAAAATGGCACGCCTGAAGGGACTCGAACCCCTGACCCACTGCTTAGAAGGCAGTTGCTCTATCCACCTGAGCTACAGGCGCGTATGGAGCGGGTGATGGGAATCGAACCCACGCGACCAGCTTGGAAGGCTGGGATTCTACCATTGAACTACACCCGCATGGAGCCAACGGAAAATGTCAGCCAAAGTATAATAGCATATTGCCCCCTCCCTTGTCAATCCCAAAATTCAAGTTCGTTGAAAGAATCTGGAATTTTTCTCTTGACATAGTCCTGTATATAAGTTATATTATATAACAGTTATATAGCATAACTATTATGTTGTGCTGAGAAATAAAAAAGGTGGCGAAGATGCACATGCGGGACATTTTACGTTATGGTGACCATACCTACCGGCTGCGTCAACGACTTGCCCAACCACTGTGCGAGGAGTTTGATGTGAGTTGTAAAGAAATCGATATACTGTCTTTTCTTTGTAACAACCCAGAGCTAAATACGGCAAGAGATATTACTGAGCACTTGAAGATCGCCAAATCCAATCTTTCTCCATTGCTTGTTCATTTGGAGAAAGCCGGATGGCTTCGGGCAGAGCCGGAACAGGGGAACCGGCGCTTAAAGCGGCTGATCCTTCTTCGGGAGAGGGGGAAGGAGTTGGCCCGGTTGACCGAGTACCAGGAAAGTTTTATGGATATTTTTACCCGAGGGTTTACCGACAAAGAACTGGAAACCATGCATATCTTGTTGGAGCGAATGGATGCCAATGTGCTGAAAGCATTGGCAGAGTTGGAGGAGAAAAAACATGCTTGAACTGCTTTTGAAATTCACCGTTTGTTTTATCGCCGGTATTGGAGCCGGTCTGGGTACCGGCTTTGCCGGTATGAGCGCGGCGGCGGTGATCAGCCCTATGCTTATCACCTTCCTGCACATGGAGCCTTATATGGCGGTGGGTATTGCACTGGCCAGCGATGTACTGGCCAGTGCCGTAAGCGCTTACACCTATCATAAGAACAAAAACCTGGATGTGAAAAACGGCCTTGTTATGATGGCCACAGTCCTTGTCTTTACTCTGGTGGGAAGCTGGATCGCAAGCTTGGTGCCTCAATCCACTATGGGAAGCTTTTCGGTCTTTATGACGATGCTTCTTGGTATTAAGTTTATTGTAAAGCCAGTCATGACTACCAAGGAGGCCATGGAGGCGGTGGCCCCCAAGAAAAGGGTGATCCAGTCCGTCCTCTGCGGTATGGTCATTGGTTTTATCTGTGGTTTTATCGGAGCGGGCGGCGGTATGATGATGCTTTTGATCCTCACCACTGTGCTGGGTTATGAACTGAAAACCGCTGTGGGTACCAGCGTGTTCATTATGGCGTTTACCGCCTTTACCGGTGCGGTGAGCCACTTTGCCATTGGAGGGATGCCAGATCTGTGGAGCCTTATCTTCTGCGTGGGCAGTACACTCCTCTGGGCGCGAGTTGCCGCTCGGTTTGCCAATAAAGCGGAACCCAGGATTCTAAATCGTGCGACCGGTGCGGTTTTGGTTATTTTGGGCGTAGTGATCATTGGTGTGAATTACCTTACCTGATGATTTCTTTTGTCGTTGCCTTTTAGGGAAAACTGCGGTATAATCCTTTTGAAAAAATTCCCCGCGAGGTGACGGTATGAGATTCTGGAAAAACGCGGTTTTGTGGATGCTTTGTCTGGCCTTTTTGACCGGCTGCGGAGGGGAACGAACCTCTGACTTTCCGGACGGCAAAAATAGTGGGACTGCCCAGTCTGCGGCTCCCACAGAATCCCTTTCTGGCTATGGGGAGACCGATACGCCGCTCTATACACAGGACGGCAGCGAGGACGGCACCAACGCCGGAGATAATTATCTGGATGAAGATGGGACCTACTCTTCCGCTGAGGATGTGGCCCTCTATCTTTATACATACGGAGAATTACCCGACAATTTTATCACCAAGAATGAGGCCCGGGATCTGGGCTGGTCAGGAGGCGGATTGGAGGACTATGCCCCGGGCAAGTGCATTGGGGGAGACCGCTTCGGCAACCGGGAGGGCTTGCTTCCCGAGGGCAATTACCATGAGTGCGACATCAACACTTTGGG
>JAGBDQ010000183.1 GCA_017937415.1 Oscillospiraceae bacterium | reverse complement strand
TGGCGCTTGCCTCCTTTCCCCTCGAGGATACCAAACCGGTTGGAAAACGACCACCACCCGCCGGGTTCTTTTTGTCAACCGTTAAGCGCAGTCCTTCCGCCGCAATGGCTTCGCAGCGCAAGTCAGATCTTGGGGAACGTCATTTGGCTTCGCCAAGCGACCGTCCCGGCCCCCAAGGGCTGCCCTACCTCCAGATCTTCTCCGCCTTCGGGTCGGCCGCCAGATATTTCTCCCGCAGCTCCTCCAGCTTGGCGGTATAGTCCTTGGTGGGGTCCTCGCACTCTGCACGCTCCAGCACCAGGAACTCAAACCCTTCCTCCCCGTACTGCTTCCACAGGGCGCTCAGCTTCTTGTTGGGGTAGGTGCCGCTGGACAGCTTCACCCGAAGGCCGTTGAACTCCGCCGGAATATTCTTGGATGCCCCCAAAAAGGACTCCCCAGTCTCCCTGCAGCGAAGGGCAATGACCCCCATCTCGGGGCTCCGGTTCTTCCATTCCTCGATCATAGCTTTTCTCTGGGCCTTATCCATACTGTTTTCCTCCTGTTTTAATGTGCGGATCCTTGGCCCGCCTCTTTGGCCAGGGCGCTCAAAGCCGCCGCCTTGGCCTTCTCCACATCGATGGTCTCCCCGGCGAAGTGCTCCAGAGCCAGAATGGCCTGATGAAGAAGCATCCCCATACCGTTGGCGGCGGGGTGCCCGGTCTCCCGGGCCTTTTTCAGCAGACTGGTCTCAGGGGGCGCGTACACCGCGTCCAGCACCGCCGCCCCGGGGGGCAGGGCCTCCACAAAACTGAGATCATCGAAGTCCGCCCCGGTACGCTCCATGCCCAGGGAGGTGCAGTTGACAACGACCTGGCTCCCCTCTGCAAGTTTACATAATATGTCCGGCTCCATCCCCGCCGGGGTCATTTTTCCCGGGTCCATGCGGCACAATTCCCGGGCCCGCTCCACTGTCCGGTTGCAGACTGCGACATGGGCGCCCACCCCGGTGAGGGCCACAGCCACCCCCTTGGCGGCCCCGCCGGCCCCCAAGAGAAGCACCTGTTTCCCCGCCGGATCGGCCCCCAAATCGGCCAAAGCCCGCAAAATGCCCCCGCAGTCGGTGTTATATCCGTAATATTTCCCATTTTTAATACAGACTGTATTTACCGCTCCCGACTTCCGGGCGAACTCGTCCACCTCGTCCATCAGAGGGAACAGCTCCTCCTTGTGGGGGATGGTGGCGTTGAATCCGGCGTACCCGGCGTAGGCGGCGTTCCGGAGCCAGAGGTGGGCCTCCCCCCTGGGGACTGGTTGACATAAATAAATATAGTCCAGCCCCAGCGCCTTGATCATGGCGTTCTGGATGATGGGAGATTTGGAGTGCATCACCGGGTCCCCGATGACGCACAGCTTTTTTGTGGTGTTCTTCAGCTCCACCTTCATGGCGTTTCCTCCCTCTGTCCATCCTGCTCTTCCCCGCTCTGCCAGCCCCCGGCCCGCTCAAAGGCGGCCCGGATGTCCCCGGCAGGGAGACGCAGGTTATTCTTTTTCAAAATGGCCTGGGCCTCCTTCCGGGCTGCCTCCATCTCGGCGCGGAGCTCGGCAGCCGAAATGCGCAATGCCCCATGCCCCAGAATGATGAACTGCTCGGCGGCGTCCGAGGAGGCCACATACACCCGCCGGCCTTCCTTGGTCAGCTTGTAGCTGGCTTTCTCGATGTAAGCGTCGGCGGTCTCGGCCTCCTTGGTGTAGACCAGGTGGATATTGTGGTACTTGCTCACCGAGCCCACCCCTTTGGGTACCTTGTAGGCGTCAAAGACCAGAATGACCCGGTTTTTCTTCAGAGCCTGGTAGTCGCAAAGCAGGTCGGCCAGGGTCCGCCGGGCATCGTCCAGGTCCTTCTGGGCCCGGGCCTGCAGGTCCTCCCAGGCAAAGATCATGTTATACCCGTCCACCAGCAGATATTCCGGCTCCTTCCCCCGGTCGGGCACCGTCCATTCCTTCCGGTCCAGAGTGGGCCGGGGCTTCACCGTGGGCTGAAAGGACCGGGGCTTGATCTCCCCGTAGGTCCGCTGGAAAATGTCCATCAGCTCCCTGTCGGCGGTGAGGCTGGTGGGCGGGCTTGTCCGCTTGGGCGCCGGGGCCGGCGTGTCGGGAATGTCCTCCTCTTCCTCCCCCCGCAGGTCCAACAAAGGCAGGTGGGCCATGCCGTCCACCTGGTCCCAGGGCACATAGAACCCCGCCCCGTGGGCGCAGAAGATGGAGCCGCAGGGGTCCTCCGGATCCCGGTCCGGGTCGTAGCCCAGCGCCTCTACCACCGCCTCCTGGTCCCCGCAGGGCCGGTAGCCCCCGGCGGTGCAGGTGAGCCGCCCCATGCCTCTGGTGTAGGCCGCAACCTCAGCGGCGTAGTCCCGCATCTTGGACACGGGGGCCGACCCGGTGACCACGGTCTCCTCCCCCACGGTCTGAGGCTCCCCGGCCTCGCCTCCCATGCGCTGCACATCGGAGAGGGCCCGGCCTAAATTGACCGTGGGCACCTCCAATCGGAAATCGTACCAGGGCTCCAACAAAATACCTTGTGCCTTGCGGAGCCCCTGGCGCACCGCCCGGTAGGTGGCCTGGCGGAAGTCGCCCCCCTCGGTGTGCTTCACGCTGAAAGCCCCGGACAGCAGGGTGAACCTGATGTCGGTGACCGCCGAGCCCGTGAGGGTCCCCCGGTGGGCCTTCTCGGCCAGGTGGGTGAAAATCAGCCGCTGCCAGGACCCGGGCAGGTCGTCCTCCGGGCAGGCGGTGGCGATCTCCACCCCGCTGCCCAGGGGCAGAGGCTCCAGCAGCAGATGGACTTCGGCATAGTGCCGCAGGGGCTCATAATGCCCCATCCCCTCCACCGCCCCGGCGATGGTCTCCCGGTAGACGATGCTCCCCGGCCCGAACTCCACTTGGAGACC
>JAGBDQ010000182.1 GCA_017937415.1 Oscillospiraceae bacterium | reverse complement strand
GGGGTCCGTTCCCGGCTTGGAGCGGAAAAGGAACATGCCCCGCAGCTCCTGTACCAGCTCCCACCCCGCGTCCTCGCATAGCTGGAAATAGTCCTTGTAGGTCCGCATGGGGTCATCGTAGCCCTCCTGGATGCTCTCCAGGTCTACGAAATGATGGGGCTTTTCAGCCTCCTCAAACCGGGCGACGCAGCCCAGGTACACCTGCCGCAGCTCCAGCCCATTGGCGGCCTTTTTGTCCAAATATTCCTGCGCTCCCTTATAGTAAAGGGAACTGTAGGGGAAAAATCCAAATTTCACAAAGCTCACACCTTTCTGTCTCTCAGGAGGCTTCTCCCAGAACGCGGGAGCGGATGGCGGTCAGATACTCGGGGGCGGTGAGATCCACCCCGGAGCAGCACACCAGAACGACCACCTTATCCTGCCGGAAAAGGAGGTAGGCGCCGCCGTAAGCGGTATAGCACTCGTCAAAGCCCAGGCCGGGAGCGCTTCGCCAGGAGAGCCCCGAGGCATTGCGGGATTCGGCCTCCCTGGCCCGCCGGTCAAAGGCCCACCGGGCCAGACCCTCGGTAAGGCAGCTGTAATATTCGGAACGGAATCCGTAGCTGCTGTTGCCAAAGTAACCGTAGTAGGTGATAACAGGGGACTGGCGGGCGTCGGTGGAGCCGTAGCCGTCGGAAAAACCCAGATCCTGGACGGTGACGATGGGCCGGGAAGCCAGGTAGGCCGGGGCCTCCTCCTGGGTGTAGCCCACTGTCGGCAGGGGATAGAGTATGGTAAACAGATCAAAGAGGAGGATAAGAAACAGGATCAGCAGGGAGAGATAAAGGGGAATATAGGAGAGGGTATCGGTCTTTCCGGGCGCCTTGATCTGGCGGGCGGACCGGCAGCGGAGCAGATAGAACAGAGAAAGAACGGTGAACAGCAGCCCCGAGAGACAGACAAAAAGGTAAGCCGTGTCGATAAAAAACTCATAGGGATCTGCCAGGGCGCGCGGCGATTTGGCACGGTTTATCAGAAACATTAGGAGGGCGTAGAGCCCGAGAAAAAGGGAATGGTTCCAAAGGGTCCGATGAAAGCTCTTTTGAAACCGTTCCCACTCTATCTCCCTGTCGGTCTGGATGGGGAGAGGGTCGGTGCCCGGCATGGCGCGGAAGATCAGCATTTCCCGGACAGTTTGGATATGCTCCCAGCCCGCGTCATAGCAGATCTGGAAATACTCCTCCCGGGAGGGATCGCCGTGGGGCGGCAGCCCGAATTCCAGGTCCACAAAATGACGGGGGTTTTCCGCCCGGTCAAACAGGGCAAAGTTTCCCTTGACCTCCCGAAGCTGCCAGCCCTTGGCCGCTTTCTTGTCCAGATAGGCCTGGGCCGCCTTATAATGGATGGCTTCATAGGGGAAAAATCCGAGCCGCATCACGATCTCTCCTTTCTGTCCAGCAGTGCGGCGCCGTCCTGCACCTGCCGCCGCAATCTGTCGTACTCCCCCTGAAGGGTCTGCTCCCCCTCGGTGGTAAGTTGATAGTATTTCCGCCCCTCAAGGGTGCGGGTGAGGGAGATCAGCCCCTCCTCCTCGAACCGGGAGAGCAGGGCGTACAGGGTGCCCGCGCCGATGGTCACCCGCCCCCGGGTAAGCTCAGAGACATACTGCATGATGCCGTAGCCGTGCCGTTCCTGGGTGAGGGAGAGGAGCACATAGTACATCTGCTCGGTGAGGGTCTCTAATTTTTTTCGAGCCATGGCTCCACCTCCCATTGGGCTATATCGAATATCGACATAATTATGATATATCAATATTCGATATATGTCAATAGGGGAGGGGACAAATTTTTGCGGGGCGAAAAACCATTGGGACAAAAGGGTTCTACCGCGGGTGGATTGACATTTTAAGCCGGCTGGGATAAAGTGAGGGCGAAAGGGGGCGCTGCTATGGACGCCATCAACAAAGAAAAATTTGGAGAATTCATTTCCCGGCTTCGGAAGGAGAAGGGGCTGACCCAGCAAGAGCTGGCCGACCGGCTTTTCATCTCCAACAAGGCGGTGAGCAAATGGGAGAGAGGGCAGAGCCTGCCCGACATCGACCTGCTTACCCCTCTGTCTGATATTCTCGGGGTGAGCGTGGCCGAGCTTCTGAAGGGGGAGCCCATCACCGGGGCGGCCATGGACAGCGGGGAGGTGGAGACTCTGGTGAGCCAGGCCCTCCAGCTCTCCGGCGCCGAGGAGGAGAACAAGCGGGGGAGGACCCGGAAGCGGTGGCAGACCCTGTGGGTGCGGAGCTTAGTGGTCTCCCTTCTGGAGGCCGGGTTTCTC
>JAGBDQ010000181.1 GCA_017937415.1 Oscillospiraceae bacterium | reverse complement strand
TGACCAAGACCTTGCGGCGGTATTTTGGACACCAGACCACATGATATTTGCAGGAGTACACCACATTATGATTGCTTTTATATTCCATGAAAACATTATACTACTCAACGGAAACTAATGCAACCCTGTAGTGCCAAATACCGGGGAATAAGGTGTGGCTTATATCCCCATGCCTAAAGGCAGCGGCTTTACGCCACATTTGGTAAAAATCGGTCTCCCTTTCGGAATTTTCCGAAAGGGAGACCGATTTCTCTGTAAGTGTATAAGATTCAAATCAGGGATTTACAAAAAATCAAGACTTCGCGGCCCTTTTTGTTCCGGTATATGTATTCATCCGATTCAAACCCGAGAGAGCGATGGAGGGCGACGCTGGCGGCGTTGGAAACAGCGACCTGGTGCAGGGCTATACGGAAGCCCCTTGTCCGGGCCAGCTCCAAGGCAAGAGGCATGGCGGCCTTGGCGTAGCCTTTCCTGCGGCAGGCGGGGAAGATCTCCGGCCCGCAGGAGATGGTGTGGGAGGCAAGCTGCCAGAGGGAGACCATGCCCACGATGTTCTCACCGTCCACAATGGCGAATTGCTCAAAATAGCGGCCTTGCACCTCTTTTTTGCCCCAGTCGCGGATCAGTACCTCAATATCGGAAAGGGACATATCCGGGTATTGGCTTTTCTGAAGTGCGGGGGCGTCTCCGGGCTCAAAATTCCGCAGTGTGACCATAAAAATGTCCCTGCTTTCTCACTCGGCCTTGCGGTTGCCCGCTAAAATCTCCTGATAATCCGCCCAGTTCTTCCGCAGGAGCTGGGGGATGTTCAGCTCGTAGGGGCAGCGGGTCATGCAGGCCCCGCACTCGATACACTGGTCGATCTTGGCCATCTCGGCCTGCCACTGAGGGGAGAGCCAGTTTGCCGAGGGGGCCCGGCGGATCATCTGGGACATGCGGGCGCACTGGTTGATGACGATGCCCACGGTGCAGGGGGCGCAGTAGCCGCAGCCCCGGCAGAACTCGCCTAAAAGCTCCTTCCGGTCGGCGTCAATGACCGCCTGGTATTCGGGAGTGAGAGTGGGGGTGTGGCCAAAGTAGCCCAGCCACTCCTCCAGCTCGCTCTCCCGCTGGACGCCCCAGATGGGTACCACGTTGTCAAACTGGCTCATAAAGGCCATGCAGGCGCCCGAGTTGTTCAGAAGCCCGCCGGACAGCCCCTTCATGGCGATAAAGCCCATGCCCTTTTCTCCGCAGCGCTTCACCAGGGCCATGTCCCGGTCGGAGGCCAGGTAGCTGAAGGGGAACTGGAGGGTCTCGTAAAGCCCGCTCTCCACGATCTCCTCGGCCACGCCGATCTTGTGGGCCGTGATGCCGATGTGGCGGATCATACCCTTTTCCTTGGCCTCCAGCATAGCCTCGTACATTCCCGTGCCGTCCCCGGGGCGGTAGCAGCGGTCTACGCAGTGGAACTGGTAGATGTCGATGTAAGCGGTCCTCAGATTGGTGAGGGAGGTGTTCAGGTCCTCCCAGAACTTCTCCGGGGTGTGGGCCATGGTCTTGGAACAGAGGGTGATTTTTTCCCGCTTGCCCTCAAAGGCGGCCCCCAGCTTCTCCTCGCTGTCCGAGTAGGCCCGGGCGGTATCGAAGAAGGTCATGCCTCCCTCCAGGGCCCGGTTCAGGATCTTCACAGCGGTATCCATATCCACCCGCTGAATGGGCAGGGCCCCAAAACCGTTCTGGGGGGTGGTGATGCCGGTCTTGCCCAGCGTAACAGTTTTCATAGCGCTTCCCCTTTCTCTGTGGCCGGGCGGTCCCGGCGCTGTTTGTTACAGTGTATCATACTTTCCCGCTCAGGGCAAGGGCGGAACATCCCGGAAAACAGATTGCGGCAGAGTGGGGTTTATGATACAATCAAAGAAAGAAAAAGAGAAGGGAAAAGGAGGCGCAAAGTATGAGCGAAAATATGGTATTTGCCGACCGTGGGGAATTCCGGTCATGGCTCTCCGGGCATTGCCAGTCCCAGGATGGGGTCTGGCTCCTCTTTGGCAAGGCGGGCGGGCCCAGGACCCTCAAGGCGGGGGAGGCCTTGGAGGAGGCCCTCTGCTTTGGCTGGATCGATGGGCAGATGCAGAGCATAGACGAAAAGAGCTACCGGAAATATTTTTCTCCCCGCCGGGAGAAAAGTAAGTGGTCGGAGAAGAATAAGAAGCTGGTCGAGGCCCTGGAGGAGAAGGGGCTTATGACCGACTTCGGACGGGCCAGGATCCGGGAGGCCAAGGAAAACGGCCAGTGGGACGCGCCGGACCTGATGACAGCGGTGGGGGAGAAGGAGGCGGAAGTCCTCTCCGGCCTGCTTACGGGCCATGAGCCTGCCCTGACGAATTTCAAGGCCATGCCCCCAT
>JAGBDQ010000180.1 GCA_017937415.1 Oscillospiraceae bacterium | reverse complement strand
GATGATAGAGTAGCCCTCCCGGCCAAGGCCTGTGTCCATAAACAGCTCGTTTACGTCCTTGAGCCGGACGGAGCGGCGGTTGATGTAGTATTCGCTCTCTCCCGAGCGGTAATACCGCCGGGTGACCATGACCTCGCTCTCCTCCATGGCAGGAAAAATGTGCTGGGTGTTGTCCAGCACAAGAGAAACCTCGGCAAATCCCACCTGCTTGCGCTTGGCGGTGCCGCCGAAGATCACGTCCTCCATCTTGCCGCCCCGGAGAGCCCGGGTGGACTGTTCCCCCATGACCCATCGAATGGCGTCCGAAATATTGGATTTGCCTGAGCCGTTGGGGCCCACGATGGCCGTAATATCCTCCTCAAAGGATAAAACAGTCTTATCCGGAAAGCTCTTAAAGCCCTGGATCTCAAGTCGTTTCAGGTACGTAGCCGGTTCCCCCCCTTCCTGTGAAAACGGTAAAAGCCCATAGTTGATTTATTATACCAATTTTTCTCTCGTTTTGCAATTCCTTTTTCCTGTGTTAACTGGGGAAAAATGGTCTCTTGCCATCCCGTTTTTTATCCATTTCACCCACCCCATGAAAGCAGGAAAATAATATCCAACTTCTCTTCAAAAACCCTTCTTTTCTTTGCACAAAACCGAGAAAAGTATATCAGAGGCTTTCATCCCTTGCATTTCAAAGGAAAAGGTGCTATTCTATCCCCCGGAAAAGAGGTAATGTACTGACATGAAACGAAACGAGATCGATATGCTCAACGGGCCTCTCTGGTCCAAGCTTCTTCTCTTTGCGCTGCCCCTGATGGCCTCCAGCCTGCTCCAGCTTTTATTCAACGCCGCCGACGTGATCGTGGTGGGCCGGTTTGCCGGGGACGCCTCCCTGGCCGCCGTCACCTCCACCGGCTCCCTGGTGAACTTGCTGGTGAACCTGTTCATGGGCCTGTCCATCGGTACCAACGTCATTGCCGCCCACGCCATCGGCCGCGGAGACAACGAGGCTTTGCAGAGAACCACCCACACCGCCATTTTAGTGGGCTTTGTGGGCGGATTATTTTTGGCCTTTCTGGGCTTCTTCTCGGTCCGCTTCTTTCTGGAACTGATGGAGTCTCCGGAGAACGTGATCGACCTTTCCACCCTCTACCTGAAGATCTACTTCCTGGGCATGCCCGCCATGCTGGTCTATAACTTCGGCTCCTCCCTTCTCCGGGCCCAGGGGGATACCCGCCGCCCCATGATCTACCTGGCCATCGCCGGGGTGATCAACGTGGTCCTCAACCTGATCCTGGTCATTGTGTTCCACCTGGATGTGGCTGGAGTAGCCATCGCCACCATCCTCTCGCAGTACATTTCCTGTTTCCTGGTGATCCGCTGTCTCACCCTGGAGACCGGCCCCCTCCATCTGGAGCTGAAAGAGCTCTCCATCGACCCCGGCACCCTGAAAAACATCGCCGTCATCGGCCTGCCCGCCGGACTGCAGGGCATGGTGTTCTCCATCTCCAACATGGTGATCCAGTCCTCCATCAACTCCTTCGGGGACATCGTCATGGCCGGATCGGGAGCCGCCGCCAACATCGAGGGCTTCGTCTATGTCTCCATGAACGCCTTCTATCAGACCTGTCTCACCTTCACCGGCCAGAATTACGGCGCCGGAAAGTCCAAGCGGGTGGACCGGGTGATCCTGCTCTGTCTGGGGTATGTGACCCTCTCCGGCCTGATCTTCAGCAATCTGGCCTACTTTTTCGCCCCTCAGCTGCTGCACATATACTCCCCCAGCGATGAGGTGGTGGTCCAGGGCATCGTCCGTATGACCTACGTCTGTATCCCCTATTTCCTCTGCGGCCTGATGGATACCTTAGTGGGCGCCCTCCGGGGCCTGGGGGCCTCTTTGGTGCCCATGTGCGTCTCCATCATCGGCGTGTGCGGCTTCCGGCTGGTGTGGATCTTCACGGTCTTCCAGAGCGTCCGCACCCCCGAGTGCCTCTATATCTCCTACCCCATCAGCTGGATAGCCACCGCCCTGATCCACGCCTGCTGCCTCTTGGTGGTCCGCAAGCGGGCCTATCAGAGAATGGCGGCCGCCGAACTCCAGTTGGCCCAAGCCGCCTCACAGTCCTGACCACAGCGCGGCAGGGAGGGCTCCCCCCGCGGGATAGCCTTCCCTGCCGTTTTTCATCAGAAAGGAGAGATCCGCCATGCCCACCCTGCAAAACGAGGAGACCGCCCGCCAGGACAAGCTGCTCCGCAATGTCCTTTTCACCTTCTTTGTCACCGGGGCCGCCTGCCAGCCCATCGGCTCCCTGGTCCCCTTCCTCCGCTCGGCCTATGGGTTCAGCTACGACTTCTCCGGCCTTCTCCTCTCGGCCCAGTCCTTCGGCAACCTGACCGCCGTAGCCCTCAGCGGCTTTCTCCCCACCCTGCTGGGGCGGAGAAGGAGCATCCTTGCCACCGCTGTGTGGATCGCGGTGGCTTACCTGCTCTTCACCGCGGGAATCGGCCTGCCTGCCGTACTGCTCCTGGCCTGCTTCATGAGTGGCTTCGGCAAGGGGGGAAGCGGCAACTTCTCCAACACCATGATGTCCACCCTGCCGGGGGACAAGGCCACCCGGGGCTTCAACCTGCTCCACGGGGCCTGCGCCCTGGGAGCCCTCTCCTCCCCCATTCTTTTCCTCCTCTTCTCCTCCTGGAAGCCCCAGGGGGGCTGGCGGATGGTCACCGGGCTTTTGTTCCTGCTCTGCCTGGTCCAGCTCTTTGTGTACGTCAGAATGGACCTCCCTCCCGAGCACCGCGCCGAAAGCGGCAAGGCCCTGGACCTGAGCTTCCTCAGGATCCCCCAGTTCTGGATGGGCACCATGATGCTCTTTTTCTACATCTCCTCCGAGTATGCCATCACCGGCTGGCTGGTCACCTACTTCCAGGACATCGGCATTCTCACCGCCGGGCAGTCCCAGATGATGAACAGCCTCTTCTGGCTCATCATGTTCCTGGGCCGGATGCTGGGGGCCTCCATCACGGGCAAGGTCTCCAAAAGCGCCATGCTCACCGTGGACGGCCTGGGCTTCTTCGCCTTCTTCCTGGTACTCTTCTTCGGCAGGACGCCGGGGGTGGTCATTTTCGGCCTCATCGGCTCCGCGCTTTTCATGGCCACCATCTTCCCCACCTCCTTCGCCTTCGGCAGCCAGTACACCCGGGGCAACGACCTGGGCAGCAGCATTATGACCCTCACCGGCAGCCTGGGCGGCATCATTACCCCCGCCCTGGTGGGCTTTGTGGCCGAAGGCACCGGCGACATCCGTTCGGGCATGGCCCTGGTTGCCGTCTTTGTGGGGCTGCTTCTGGCCTGCATCTTAGTCAGTGTTCTTCTGAACCGCCGCCTGACCGCAAAGCGATGAGCTTCCGCAAACGGCTCTTTCCCGTTCTGGCGGGACTTCTCTGGCTCGCCTTCCTCACCCTGGACCTTACCGGATGGGGAGACTCCACCTGGGTCAAGTTTGCCGCCATCTGCCTGTGCTGTGCCACCGCCTTCACGGGGATGAAGACCACCGACGGCAAGCTGGTGGCCCTGGCCCTCTGCCTCACAGTGGGGGCGGATTGGTTTTTGCTGGTGCGGAAGGGAGCTTCCGAAACGGACCAGATGGTGGGCATCGGGCTGTTTATCGGGGTGCAGCTGATCTACGCGTTTCGCCTTTGCCTGCACCGGGATAGGTGGATCATGCCCCTCCATTTG
>JAGBDQ010000179.1 GCA_017937415.1 Oscillospiraceae bacterium | reverse complement strand
GGTCTACCAGGCCGTCCTCTACCGGGTGGAGCAGGTCCACCGGCTGGGCCCCGAGGGCGGGCCGGAGTTCCTGACGGGCACCGTGGTGCGCATCCTGGGCAGGGAGGTCTTCAACAGCGTGAAATGACCCTGCGGCCCTCGCTTTTTCGCCCTCTCCCTTGACTTTCCCCCTATTTCCCTTTAGAATAAGCAGGGCCGTCCTTGCGGCGGCCCTGCATTTTTGCATTTTCAGGAGGGTTTTGTTATGGCCATGATCTATCTGGACCACGCGGCCACCACCCCGGTGTGCCCCGAAGCGGCAAAGGCCGCTCTGGAGGCCATGACCGGGGGCTTCGGCAACCCCTCCTCTCAATACCCCCTGGGCCGGGAGGCCGCCAAGAAGCGGGAGGCGGACCGGGCGGTGATCGCCAATGCCCTGGGCTGCACCCCCGGCGAGCTGATCTTCACCTCCTGCGGCACCGAGGGGGACAACTGGGCCATCCGCGCCGCCGTAGAGCTGAACCGCAGGAAGGGGAACCACATCCTCACCACCGCCATCGAGCACGACGCGGTGCTCCAGCCCATAAAAGCCCTGGAAAAGGAGGGCTTTGACGTCACCTACCTCAAGCCGGACAGGGAGGGCCACATCGCCCCGGAGGAAGTCCGGGAGGCAGTGCGGAGCGACACCATTCTGGTCTCCATGATGCTGGTGAACAACGAGCTGGGGACCCTCCTCCCGGTGAAGGCGGCCCATGAGGCCATCCGGGAGAAGGGTGCCCCCGCCCTTCTCCACACCGACGCCGTCCAGGGCTTTCTGAAGGTGCCCTTCACCCCCAAGGAGCTTGGGGCCGATCTGGTGACAATCTGCGGCCATAAGATCCGGGCTCCCAAGGGCGTTGGTGCCCTCTATGTGCGGAAAGAGCTCCTTTCCAAAATCAAACCTCTCCTGCTGGGGGGCGGCCAGGAAAACGGCCTGCGGCCGGGCACCGAGCCCACCGCCCAGATCGCCGCCTTTGCCGCCGCGGTGACGGCCTGGGGGCCTGACTTCAATGAGCGCATCCGCGCGGTCCGGGACTACGCCGCCCGGACTCTCACCGCCATTGACGGAGTCACCCTCATCGCAAAGGGGGAGGCTCCTCACATCCTGGCCGTCTCCCTCCCCGACTTTTCGGGGCAGACCCTGGTGGAGGCCCTGGGGGGCCAGGGAGTGTATGTCTCCTCGGGCTCGGCCTGTCACCGGGGCAAGCCCAGCCATGTGTTCGAGGCCATGCCCCTTCCTCAGAAGGTGAAATACGGGGCCATCCGGCTCTCCTTCGGGCCGGAGAGCACCGTGGAAGAAGTGGACCAGCTTGCCCGGCTGGTGAGGCATATCTGCGAAAAGAAAACCCTGCTGTTTTGATCGTTTGACACTCTCCCATCATTTCCCGCAGAGGAGGGGCTTGCCCCTCCCCTACTTTTTGTTTCCCGAGGTGATACCCTTGTTCTCCTATATGAACCGGGGGCGGGACTTTTACCGGGACGTTTTCTCCCTGGCCCTCCCCATCATCCTGCAAAATCTCATCGCCAGTTCCATGGGCTTTTTGGACACCTTTATGGTGGGCCTGCTGGGGGAGGGCCCCATGGCCGCCGTCACCCTGGCCAACATCCCGGTGTTCGTGATCCAGCTCACCACCTTCGGGCTCCAAAGCGGGGCCTCGGTGCTCATCAGCCAGTACTACGGCAAGGGGGACAACGACGCCATCAACCGGGTGCTGGGCATCGGGCTCTACGCCGCGGGCGGGCTCACCCTTCTCTTCGGGTGCGTCATGTTCTTTATCCCGGAGCAGTTCATGGGCCTGTTCGGCAACGACCCCGCCGTCATCGCCCTCTCGGCCCGGTATGCCCGGATCGTGGCCTTCTGCTACTTCTTCAGCTCCACCACCCAGGTCTACCTGGCCGCCCACCGGTCCATGGCCAACCCCAAGTTAGGGCTCTATGTCCTCACGGTGCCCATGGTGTGCAACACCTTCTTCAACTGGGTGTTCATCTTCGGCAAGCTGGGCTTCCCCGCCATGGGGGTGGAGGGGGCCGCCCTGGCCACCCTGCTCTCCTGCGTGCTCCAGTTCGTCATCGTGGTGGTCCACGCCTTTGTGAGCCGGGGTTTCCGGCTGAGGCCCGCCCTCATTTTCCGCCCGGGGCGCGAGATGGCGCGGCGGTATGTCCGCTACGCCGCCCCGGTGGTCCTCAACGAGGCCCTGTGGGGGTTCGGCAACTCCCTCTACCCCACCATCATGGGACACATGGAGGGCTCTCAGGCCATTTTAGCCGCCCACGGCCTCAGCGGCAACATTGTGAACCTGGCCTCGGTCATGGCCTTCGGCGTGGCGGGCTCGGTGGCCATTATTGTCGGGCGGGAGATCGGGGCCGGACGGAAGGACACGGTCTATGAGGTGGGCCTCTGCCTGGACACTCTGGCCTTCCTGACGGGGCTGGTCACCGGCCTCGCTGCCATCGCCGTCACCTTCTTAGTGCTGAGGCCCTATCTCTACCCCCTCTTTGACCTGTCCCCCGAGGCGGGAAATATCGCCACCACCATGCTGATGGTGACCTTTTCCACCCTGTCGCTGCGCACCTTCAACTCGGCCAATGTGGTGGGGGTCCTCCGGGGCGGCGGAGACGTGCGCATGGCTTCGGTCATCGACCTCTCCCCCCTGTGGCTGGTGGCCGTCCCCCTGGCCGCCCTCTCGGGCCTGGTGTTCCGGTGGGGCATTTTGGCCGTGCAGATCTCCATCGCCATGGAAAATGTAGTGAAATTCTTCCTGGGCGTGGCCCGGCTCCGATCCGGGGCCTGGATCCGGGACGTGACCGTATCCTGAACTTTTTTGAAGGGAGAACCTGAAACATGAAAAAATCCTCTCTGCTCCTTCGGTGCGCCGCCCTTCTGGTGGGCCTTGCGCTGCTGCTGCCCGCCGGGGCCTTTGCCCAGGCCTCCTTTCCCGACGTGGAGCCGGGGAGCTGGTATGAGGCCGACGTAAACGCCCTGGCCCGGGACGGGCTGGTCAACGGCTTTGAGGACGGTACCTTCCGGCCCCACAACTATATCACCTCCGCCCAGTTCGTCATCATCGTGGCCCGATGCACCGGGTTGTCTTACGACTCCACCCCCAGCTTTCACTGGGCCGCCCCTCAGCTCCGGGCCGCCATGGAGGCCGGCTGGTATGACTGGGACGAGCTGCCGCCCAGCAGAGAACAGTACGAGGAGCCCATCACCCGCCAGTTGGCCGTAAAGGTACTCATGCGGGCCCTCCTTCCCACGGTCCGGGGGGACTACGACACTGAATCGGCCAAGATCCACGACTTTTCCTCCCTGGACGGATGGTATTACGACACCACCCTGGCCGCTTACTCGGTAGGGGTGGCCCGGGGGGACCAGGACGGCAATTTCCGGCCTCTCAGCCCCCTCACCCGGGCCGAGGCCTGCGCCCTGATCCAGCGGGCCCGGGCCCAGGCAGACGCCCAGACTCCCGCCTATCCCCACGGCACCCCCGGCCCAGGTGAGCTGCCCTCCCCGGCTCCGGAGGAGACCTCTTCCCCCGTGGAGGCCATTCAGGGCGGGGTCAGGGACAACGGCCCCCTTCAAGTGATTGGCACCCAGCTTTGCAACGAGAAGGGTGAGGCGGTGGTCCTCCGGGGCATGAGCTCCCACGGGCTCCAGTGGTACGGCCAGTTCGTCTCTTCCCAGGCCATGAAAAACACCGCCGCTTATGGGGCCAATGTGTTCCGCCTGGCCATGTACACCGGAGAGGGGGGCTACCTCTCCCAGCCCGAGGCCATGAAAAAGGCGGTCACCGACGCCGTGGAGGCTGCCATACAGAACGATATGTACGTCATCCTCGACTGGCACATCCTCTCGGACGGCAACCCCATGGACCATTTAGAGGAGGCGGTGGCTTTCTTCTCTGAGATGGCGGAAAAATACGCCCACACCCCCAACGTGATCTACGAGATCTGCAATGAGCCCAACGGCAATGTGAGCTGGGAGAGGGATGTGAAGCCCTATGCCGAGCAGGTGGTCTCCGCCATCCGGGCGTACTCCCAGGGCGTCATCCTCATTGGCAGCCCCACCTGGAGCCAGGACATCCACCTTCCCGCGGCCGATCCGGTGGCGGGGGAGAACCTGATGTACACCCTCCACTTTTACGCAGGCACCCACGGAAAGGATCTGCAGGACCGGCTGGAGAAAGCCTTAGCCGACGGTCTCCCGGTCTTTGTGTCCGAGTGGGGCGCCAGCCGGGCGGATGGCAGCGGCGGGGTGTTTCCCAACGAGACAAAGGTCTGGCTGGAGCTGTTGAAAAAGCACAATGTCAGCTGGTGCGGCTGGTCCCTCTGCGACAAGAACGAGACCTCGGCCGCCCTGAAGCCGGGGACCTCCCCGGATAAGGTCTGGACCGATGAGGACCTGTCCGAGTCGGGCAGGCTGATGATTGAAGCCTTCGGCTCCTGAAACAGTTGGCAGTCCTACTCTTTCACCGCTAACTTTCTTACCCCCTCCTTTTTGAAAAAGGAGGGGGCTTTTTTGCGGCAAAATCAAAGAATTCATATTTTATTTACAACCCCACATCTTGACATTCTCTCCCTTCGGTGGTAGAGTAAGTTAGCACTCAGAAATGCGGAGTGCTAACGGAGAAGTGTGGAGAACAGGTCAGCGAGGAAGCCTGGACCGAAGGGAGGGCAAAATTGGTAAGGTGGCCGAAAGACGGCGCAAAGCGCCGTCGCTGGGGCCGCCGCGATTTTGCCCGAGTCGAAGGGAAGGCGACCGAGCGGACTGACCTGTTCGGAGCATGACAGCCATACTAAAAAGGACGGTGTTGGCCCGTGGAGCTCAGCGAGCGGAAAAAGAAAATACTGCGGGCCGTCATCGAGTGCTATGTCCAAAGCGCCGAGCCGGTGGGCTCCAAGGCGGTGGCCCAGTGGGCCGGGCTGGACGTGTCCAGCGCCACCATCCGCAACGAGATGGCAGAGCTGAGCGAGTTGGGCTACCTGGAACAGCCCCACACTTCGGCGGGGCGGATCCCCTCCCCCAAGGGCTACCGGCTCTACGTGAATGAGCTCATGGAGGACTATAAGCTCTCCATTCAGGAGACCGAGAAGATCAACGAGGCCCTTCACACCAAGATGAAGGCCCTGGACCAGGTGATCAACGAGGCGGGGCAGGTGGTAGCCAAGCTCACCCAGTACCCCGCCTTCGCCCTCACCGCCGCCCCGGAGCACGTGACCATCAGGCGGTTCGACCTTCTTTCGGTGGACCAGTTCTCCTTCATCACCGTGGTGATGACAGACACCAACGTGGTCCGCAACAAGCTCTTCCGCATGGCCATGGAGGTCAGTGAGACCCAGCTGCAGCTGCTGAGCACCCTGCTGAACACCAGCTTCACCGACCACTCCCTGGAGGAGCTTCCCCAGATCAGGGACAAGGTGGCCCGGCACGCCGGGCAGGAGTCCTTTGAACTGATCGACCTGGCGGTGGGCTTCGCCGTGGAGGTGCTGGAGGAGCTTCGGGCCCGCAGTATTCACACCGCCGGTATCGCCAACCTGCTGGAGCACCCGGAATACCAGTCCCTGGAAAAGGCCCAGCCCCTGATGAGCCTTCTCTCGGACGCCGAGTTCTCCCCCCTCCCCGCCGCAACCGGGGGCGGAATGGGACCCAGCATTCTCATCGGCCCGGAGAACGTGAACGAAAAGCTGAAGGATTCCAGCGTCATTATGGCAAGCTATGACCTGGGTGACGGCATGACCGGCCTCATTGGCGTGGTGGGCCCCACCCGGATGGATTACGCGAAAATATCGGCCCGGCTTTCCTATGTGGCCAAGGGCCTGTCCTGGATCGTGAGCCAGGGCGGCCTGCCCCCCAACGGATTACCGGGTGAGAGCAGCACAAAGGAGGGATCACCTTGAGTAAAAAGGATAAGGAACTGCCTCTGGAGGAGCAGGCGACGGAGGAGACCACCCCCCAGGCCGAGGCCGGGACCCCGGACAGCCCGGCTGAGGAACCCCCCGTCGAGGCTGAGGCCCAGACGGAAAACGAGGTGGACGCCTGGAAGGCCAAGGTCCACGAGCAGGAGGACAAATTTCTCCGCCTGTGCGCCGAGTATGACAACTTCCGCAAGAGGACCCAGAAGGAGAAGGACGGCATCTACGCCGACGCCACCGCCAAGGCGGTGAGCGCTCTCCTGCCGGTCTACGACAACTTAGAGCGGGCCCTGAAGCAGGAGACCGCCGACGAGGCCTACAAAAAGGGCGTGGAGATGACCATGACCGGGCTCCGAAAGGCCTTTGAGTCTCTGGGCGTCACCGAGATCGACGCCGCCGGCGCCCCCTTTGACCCCAACATCCACAACGCGGTGATGCACGTGGAGGACGAGGCCCTGGGGGAGAACACGGTGGCCGAGGTCTTCCAGGCGGGGTTCATGCTGGGAGAGAAGGTCATAAGGTTCGCCATGGTCAAAGTTGCAAATTAGCGGACAAATTAAATGTAGGGGAGGGGCTTGCCCCTCCCGTAAAACAAAGTGCAGCCCGTCACAGCGGGAGGGGCAAGCCCCTCCCCTACAAAATGTCTATTCCATTTCATTTTGTGTAAAACAATTTACTTTTATAAATTGGAGGAATTTATATGTCTAAAATCATCGGTATCGATCTGGGCACCACCAACAGCTGTGTGTCCGTCATGGAGGGCGGCGAGGCCGTGGTCATCCCCAACGCCGAGGGCAACCGCACCACCCCCTCGGTGGTAGCTTTCGCCAAGGACGGGGAGCGTATGGTAGGCCAGGTGGCCAAGCGTCAGGCGGTCACCAACCCCGACCGCACGGTCTCCTCCATCAAGCGGGAGATGGGCTCGGACTACAAGGTCACCATTGACGGCAAGGGCTATACCCCCCAGGAGATCAGCGCCATGGTGCTCCAGAAGCTGAAGAGCGACGCCGAGGCCTATCTGGGCGAGAGCGTCTCTGAGGCCGTCATCACGGTCCCCGCTTACTTCACCGACGCCCAGCGGCAGGCCACCAAGGACGCCGGGCGGATCGCCGGGCTGGACGTGAAGCGGAT
>JAGBDQ010000178.1 GCA_017937415.1 Oscillospiraceae bacterium | reverse complement strand
GTTAAAGGCGGTGTTTCGGGAGTTATGGGCGCATACAACCGTCTTAACGGCGAGCCCTGCTGCGCCCATTCATATCTTATCTCACAGTAGATCGAGCTGGAGGACCCCATGGAGAACATGGGCGCCCAACTGGTGAAGGAGGTCGCCACCAAGACCAACGACGTGGCCGGCGACGGCACCACCACCGCCACCCTGCTCACCCAGGCCATCGTCCGTGAGGGTCTGAAGAACCTGGCCGCCGGCGCCAATCCCATGGTGATGAAGAAGGGCATCAAGGCCGCCGCCGATGCCGCCATCGAGGAGATCAAGAAGAATGCCAAGAAGGTGAAGGGCACCGAGGACATCGCCCGGGTAGGCGCTGTCTCCTCCGGGGACGAGACCATCGGCCGCCTCATCGCCGAGGCCATGGACAAGGTGGGCTCTGACGGCGTCATCACCGTGGAGGAGTCCAAGACCGCCGAGACCTACAGCGAGGTCGTGGAGGGTATGCAGTTCGACCGGGGCTACGTGACCCCCTACATGGCCACCGATATGGAGAAGATGGAGGCCGTCCTTGACGAGCCCGTCATTCTCATCACTGACAAAAAGATCTCTTCCGTTCAGGATCTGCTCCCCCTGCTGGAGCAGGTGGTCCAGACCGGCAAGAAGCTGCTCATCATCGCCGAGGACGTGGAGGGCGAGGCTCTCAACACCCTCATCGTCAATCGGCTCCGCGGCACCCTGAACGTCTGCTGCGTCAAGGCCCCTGGCTATGGCGACCGGCGTAAGGAGATGCTGGAGGATATCGCCATCCTCACCGGCGGCACTGTCATCAGCGAGGAGGTTGGCCTGGAGCTGAAGGAGGCCACCCTGGAGCAGCTGGGCAAGGCCAAGCAGGTGAAGGTGAACAAGGAGAACACCATCATCGTGGGCGGCGCCGGCAAGGCCGCCGCCATCAAGGCCCGCGTGGCCCAGATCAAGTCCCAGGTGGAGATCACCACCTCCGACTATGACCGTGAGAAGCTCCAGGAGCGGCTGGCCAAGCTGGCCGGCGGCGTGGCCGTCATCCGCGTGGGCGCTGCCACCGAGACCGAGATGAAGGAGAAGAAGCTCCGCATCGAGGACGCTCTCAACGCCACCCGGGCCGCCGTGGAGGAAGGCATCGTGGCCGGCGGCGGCACCGCCTACGTCAACGCCATCCCCGCCGTGGAGAAGCTCCTCAAGACCACCGAGGGCGACGAGAAGACCGGCGTGCGGATCATCGCCGCCGCCCTCACCGAGCCTGTCCGTCAGATCGCCATGAACGCCGGCGTGGACGGAAGCGTGGTGCTGGAGCACGTGAAGGCTTCCAAGGTGGGCGTGGGCTACGACGCCCTCAACGAGACCTATGTGGATATGGTGAAGGAAGGCATCGTGGATCCCACCAAGGTGACCCGCTCCGCGCTGGAGAACGCCGCCTCCATCGCCTCCATCCTGCTGACCACCGAGGCTCTGGTGGCCGACAAGCCCGAGCCTCCCGCCGCCGCTCCTGCCAACCCTGACATGGGCGGGATGTACTAAGAGATAACCAATCAAAACGGCCGCCGGTGAAAAACCGGCGGCCGTTTCGTATGTAGCATATATGAGGGGCTACGTGCTGTCTGAGTCAATTACAGGTTGGCCTTGATCTTCTCGATCATGTCGGCGTACTCGGCCTCGCTGAGGTACTTCCGGTTGGGGTTCATGGCGAAGACACCGCCCCACTCGAAGTCGTCCTCCTTGTACTTGGGCACCAGGTGGAAGTGGAGGTGGCAGCCGGTGTCGCCGTAAGCGCCGTAGTTCACCTTGGTGGGGTGGAAGGCGGCGTGGATGGCCTTGGCGGCCCGGGCCACGTCGGCAAAGAAGGCGTTGCGCTCCTCGTCGGAGATATTCACCAGCTCGCTGACGTGGTCCTTGTAGGCTACGATGCACCGGCCGGGGTGGCTCTGCTCCTTGAAGAGGATAAGGGAGCTGACGCTCAGCTCGCAGATGTAGATGCCGAAAGCGTCCAGCAGTTCGGGCTTTTCCTCACGCATACAGTAGCCGCAGTTCTGGTCTTTCATAAAAAATCATCCTTTCGTATTTTGTTGGCTTCTGCCTTTATAATACCATGAAACGGGCGTGGCTGTAAAGGGTCAGTAGAGAGAAACCGTCTCGTAATTTCCGTCGTCGGTGACAAAATTCAGGATCGACTGGCTCCGGCCGCCGCTGGAGACAAAGGTGGGGTCCAGCCGGGACCAGGCCCCCGCTGCAATGGGGATGGCGTCGTCCAGGATGGCCGAGTCCTGACAGTACACCTCCACCCAGGCGTGGTAGGTCTTTTCCTCCCCGGCATAGCCCGTGACCAGCCGACAGGGGATGCCCTGGGAGCGGACCATGGCGCAGAGAAGGGCGGCGTAGTCGAAGCAGATGCCCTTGCCCTCGGCCAGGGTCTCCTCCACGTCGGGGAGATAGCCCGGGGCCACAGCGGCGGATTTATCGTAGTCGTAGGCGATATGGTCCACCACATAGTCAAAGAGGGCGGCCACCTTCCGGGCTTCCGAGGTCTGGGAACGGGTGAGCTGCTCCGCTAAGTCGGTGACGGGACCGTCGGCGTAATTGACGATCTGGCTGGGGAGGAGGAAGGGGGCCGTGGGGTCGGAGAGGGTAAGCTCCAGGGGGTAGGTGTCCCGGATTGTGTACCGGTCCCCCTCAATGTGCTCCAGGAGCTTCACGGTGTAGACCCCATCGCCCAGGGTGAGGGGGAAGGTCTCCCATGCGCCTGCGTTGTTCAGGTCGTAGTTGTAATTGCTGCCATCGGGCTGGGTGATCTGGACCTTCAGCTTGATGCCGCTCTCCCCGGTATAGCGGACCGAGACCACACCCCGGTCCAGAAGGGCCTGGTCCAGCTCAGAACGCTCCCCGGAGAGGAGCTGTTGGGATCCGCCGGTGGGGGCGGGCAAGACGGTGGGCGCGAGAGGGGAGAGCCGGGACGAAAAGAACAGAAGCGCACCCAGAAGGGCCAGAGCGGCCGCAGGCAAAAGCCATTTTCCCTTGCCTTTTTTCACATTCCCACCCCCTTTTTCCTCATTATAACAAACTTCCCAGCGCCTGACCAGAGCTTTTGCGGAATTGTTCGGAGGGGGCAACAAAAACGAACAAAAAATGTCAGCCTATGTTGGTTGAAGTCCTTGAAAATGCTGGTATAATCGAGGTATGAAAAATCAGAGGAGGAGCCTTATGGAACAGAGCAATCTGGAGCGGAACCTGATGGAGCTGCGGAAAAAGAGCGGCCTGAGCCAGGAGAAGGCGGCCGAGGCTGTGGGGGTCACCCGGCAGGCCATCGCCAAGTGGGAGGCGGGGGAGACCACCCCCGATGTGCTCCACTGCGACAAGCTGGCCG
>JAGBDQ010000177.1 GCA_017937415.1 Oscillospiraceae bacterium | reverse complement strand
TTTTCATATTCCTCAGGAATCTTACTCATCATCTCATTAAGAGATTTTTCCCCAAAAAGATTGAAGTCATAGATTGGTAAAAACTCCTCGCTCTCCCCCATGATCAAGCAAAGCTCCCAGCTTAGATCCTCAGGCACAATGTCCAGATAGATGTTCCCCGTCTCCATGGCCTGTGCCATTCCTTCTCCATTTAGACCCAAACGGGAAATATCCGGATCGTCCTCCACGGTATCTAACGAAAAGACATAATATCCCTCGGGCACTGTGATCTCCATATAGAGTTCATCCACCGTATAGGTCCCGGCAGAGCCCGCCAGAGCACTTCCACAGAGCAGTGCCACCGCCATCATCAGCCCCACTGTGGCCTTTATGGCCCGTTTCATCTGCTCATTCCTCCATTTCTCCCATGAGATCCCCGTCCTCAGCGCCGGTGATGCGGACATTGACAAATTCACCCGCCGGGATGAGCCCCGGGGCGGTAAAGAGCACCCGGCCATCCACCTCCACCGAGTCGGCGTAAGTCCGCCCGGCGTAGCAGCCCGCCCCGCTGTCAAAGCCCTCGCAGAGGACCTCCATCACGGTGCCGAAGCGGCTCTCGTTGTACTCATCCAGCACCGCCGATTGGAGCTCCACCAAGCGGTTGACCCGCTGTTCGGCGATCTCCTCGGGGACCTGGTCGGGCATTTTGGCCGCCCGGGTACCCTCCTCCCGGGAGTACTGGAACACCCCCGCCCGCTCGATGCGGGTCCGGGTGACGAAGCGGCACAGAGCCTCGAAATCCTCCTCGGTCTCCCCGGGAAGGCCACAGATGAGAGAGGTGCGAAGCACCAGACCGGGAATCCTCTCCCGGAGATCGGTGAGCAGGGCGGTGAGGCTCTCCTCGTCCCCCCAGCGGTTCATGGCCTTCAAAAGCCGGCCCGAACAGTGCTGGAGCGGAATGTCCAAGTACTTGACGATCTTGGGCTCCTTGGCAATGGTCTCGATGAGTTCATCGTCAAAATGATCCGGGTAGAGATAGTGGAGCCGGATCCAGTGGAAGGGCAGCTTACAAAGCTCCTTCAGCAGCCCGGGCAGCTTTTTCTCCCCGTAGAGGTCCTTGCCGTAGGGCCCGAT
Source organism: Oscillospiraceae bacterium (assembly GCA_017937415.1). GTDB lineage: Bacteria > Bacillota > Clostridia > Oscillospirales > Oscillospiraceae > Vermiculatibacterium. The sequence goes on along the minus strand of JAGBDQ010000177.1, from coordinate 2,443 downwards.
ATCCTGGGCGATGACGATGAGCTCTTTCACCCCGGAGTCAGCCAGAGCCTTGGCCTCCCTGAGGATATTCTCCATGGGGCGGCTGCGGTAGCGGCCCCGGAGGTAGGGGATGATGCAGAAGGCGCAGAAGTTGTCGCAGCCCTCGGCGATCTTTAAGTAGGCGGTGTAGCTCGCTCCGGTGGTGAGCCGCTCCCCCTCCTCGGTGGTGGCGGAAATGTCCCCGAAATATTCCGGCTTCTCTCCCGCCGCCACACGCTCTACGGCGGAAACAATGTCGTCATAGCTGCCGGTGCCCATCATGCCGTCCACCTCGGGCAGCTCCTGCCAGATCTCCTCCCGGTAGCGTTGGGAAAGGCAGCCGCAGACCAGCAGCTTGCGGAGCTTGCCCTCTTTTTTCAGCTCCCCCAGGGCGATGATGTGCTCAATGGCCTCGCTCTTGGCGGCGTCGATGAAGCCGCAGGTGTTGAGCACGGCCACATCAGCCCCCTCGGGCTCCCCGGTAACTTGGTGTCCCGCGGCGCGGCACAGGGCCATCATCTGCTGGGTGTTGATGAGATTTTTGGAGCATCCCAAAGAAATAAAGGCGATTTTCAAAGTCATGTTCTCCTTTTGTTTGGATGTAGAGTGTATCTTCTCTACGAAAAGTTTGTCTTGTTATCCAAAATGTAGGTATAGTAGAGAGTATTCAGATTCAAGTCTTCTTCGGCCTGATAAAATGCTCTATCACACTCTTCAAGAATACAATCAACTTCATTATTTTCATCATCAGATGATCCATCAAAAAACGTATCACAAAACTCTAATCTTTTCTGTTGGTCTTTCGGCAATTCCTGCCCGAACACATTCAGAGCCTTATGACATATCTCCGCGATTTGGGGTGCACCAATTTCTTGAAAGGCCTCCACCAATTCATCGGAAAACATACCCACGAAGTTTTCAAAGCACTGTATAAACCCGCCATTATCTATTTCGGCTTGGCAGAGTATTGCAATCAGGAAAGTCCGCTCGCTACGGCTTAACTTATCCATGTTCATATCTGTTTTGTTATGTGTACTCTTATCTACCAAGTGATGCTGCATTGCAATTAGGAACCGATTCGTGTCTTTTATTGCCCAAATCTCATCCATTGACATACCGCTAAATTCACTCACATACATAATTCATCTCTCTTTTCATTCCCTCCATGTAAAAAGCAAGCGACCACAGGAAATGGACATTCTCTATTTTCACTTTGCAATATCGGTGTCAATGATCATTTTCTTACAGTGGGGGCAGTAATCGGCGTTCAGCTGAAACTTGGTAAGAGAATAGGTCACGTTCTCCACCAGGCCTTTTCCCCCGAACACCTTATCCATAACAGACAGCTTTTCCTCTGACGGCTCCCAGTAGACCCTGCTGCGTCCGTCCCCCGACATGACGCCGGCCACCATTTCCTGCTCACAAAAGGGGCATTTCATAGAGGTTTCCTCCTCTCAGGCATCAGACGTTCCGGGCCGGGAAAGCAGGATGTTGCCTTGATAGTCCAGCTCATAGTGATTTCCGAGAAAGTCATTTAAAACAATACGTTCTTTGGTCATTTGAAAGGCGGGTTTCTCTGTCAGTGAGACAAAAATATCTGCCCCACTCTTTGTCCATTCCACCTCAAAATTCCTATTCAGCTTCACGATTTCTGTCTCTCCCCAAACCACATAGCCATCTATTCCCTCCGGACACAGGTAAATCGCCATAGTACCGCCGAGGATGGACAGCTCTCTGCAAAACAAAACTTCCCGGATGACAAGATTCACCTGAATCAATCCTTGGAAGCAAAGGACTGTCAGGCAATCATCTGCCAAGATCGCGCAGTCCTTTCCATCAAAGAAGCCAAGCATTTCTGCCAGAAGGACCCCCTGGTAGCTTTCCTCACCTTGGCACACTTCGATCACCAAGGCCCTGTTCATATAGTCATTCGTTCGTTTGATCCCCATCGGATTCCAAACAACATCATAGGGCTTGTTATCGGCTGAATCAATGGTATAACAGGGGTCTTCTTTGATTGTAACACGGAATTTCTCATTTTCCAGGGTCATCCGGTTTACTCCTCCTCGATCCCGGCGCCGTAGCGGTTCAGGCCCTCCCGGATCTCGTTCCAGTTGTAACCCCTTCTTGCCAGAGCGTCCGAGGCCCGCTTCAGCTCCTTCCGGTCGGGGGTGATGCCCCGGAACCGCTTCCGGAGGAAGGCGTCAATGCCCTCCGCCGAGTCCCCGGCCTCCTCCAGTGCCTGGGACCAGAGCTCCCGGGGGATCCCCCGGCGGAACAGCTCGTCCTTCAGCCTGTGTTCCCCGTAGCCCATGGCGGAGTAGTGCTGTACCAGGATTTTAGCATATTCGGTATTGTCCAGATAGCCCAGATCCTCCAGCCAGTCGGCCACGGTCTCAGCCTGCTCGGGGGTAGCGATGGGCTC
>JAGBDQ010000176.1 GCA_017937415.1 Oscillospiraceae bacterium | reverse complement strand
TCCGGCCACCGGCTCCACGGGGGATGGTTATGAGTTTGCCCGTCAGGCCGGACATACGATCCAGCCTTGCCGGGGGTCCTTGGTACCCTTGAGGGCAGAAGGGGGCGCCGCTATGCAGGGCCTGTCGCTCCGCAATGTAGAGCTGAAAGTCACCGGAAAAAAGGGAAAGGTATTTTTCCGTGAGCAGGGAGAGCTGTTGTTTACCCATTTTGGCCTGTCAGGGCCTTTGGTGCTCAGTGCCAGTGCCCATATGCGGGACTTTGGAGAAGAAAATTACACGGCCTGGATCGATCTGAAACCGGCTTTGGATATGGAGACCTTGGACCGCAGATTGGTGCGGGAGCTGACCGAAGGGGCCAACAAAGACATTTGCCATGTTATGGAAGCTTTAGAGCCCAGAAGCCTGATCCCGGCTGTGCTGGATCGGGCCGGCTTGCCGGGGAATCTGAAAGCCAACAGTATGACCAGAGGGCAGCGCAGACAATTAGCCGAGACTTTGAAGGGCCTTGCCTTCCCCATTTTGGGTCCCCGGCCGGTGGAGGAGGCTATTGTCACCGCCGGTGGGGTGAACGTGAAAGAAATATCGCCCAAAGATATGAGCTCCAAAATCTGTAAAGGATTATACTTTGCGGGAGAGATCTTGGATGCGGATGCTTATACGGGGGGATTTAATCTGCAGATCGCCTGGAGTACCGGCCATGCGGCGGGGCTTGGAGCCGCATCCATCCGTGGGGAGGAATGAGAGATGAAGTATAAAAGCATCGCTATCGATGGACCATCAGGGGCCGGAAAGAGCACTATGGCCAAAAAGCTTGCCGAGGAATTGGGTTTCCTTTATGTGGATACCGGAGCGATCTATCGGACGCTGGGGCTGTTCGCCTTGAACATGGGAGCCGATCCTGCCGCGGAGGAGGAAGTGAAGCCACTTTTGCCTCAGATCTCCATCAAAATGGCATATGGTGAAGACGGTTTGCAGCATATGTATCTGGGGGAGAAGGATGTGACCCTGGCTATTCGGCAACCCGAAGTTTCCACTGCGGCCTCTAAGGTTTCCGCTATTCCGGCGGTGCGTGCATTTTTGCTGGATATGCAGCGGGATATGGCCAAAACCAATAATGTGATCATGGATGGCCGCGACATTGGCACCGTGGTCCTTCCACAGGCGGATGCCAAGATATTTCTTGACGCTTCGGCTGAAGCACGGGCGCAGCGCCGGTATGCGGAGCTTTTGGAGCGGGGGGTGGATACGGATTATGAAACCGTCCTCCGCGATATTCGGGAGCGTGACGCCCGTGATACTGGCCGGGCCGCAGCGCCCTTGAGGAAGGCCGAGGACGCTGTTTCTGTGGATACCACCAATTACTCTCTGGAGGAGAGCTTTCAGCTCTTGCTTCAGACTGTCCGGGAGCAGTTGGCATGAAAACAATATTTGGGATCCTTTATTGTATCGTCTATCCCTTTTTTAATTTGTTTCACCCCAGTAAGGCGATTCATAGGGAGAATATTCCGGAAGGAGCCGCTTTGCTCTGCCCCAATCACACCAAGGCCTCCGATCCGCTTTTTGTAGTCTTCGCCATGGGGCTTCATCATCGCCCCCAGGTGATGGCTAAGGAGGAGATCATGCGGATCCCTGTGCTGGGGTGGATCCTTGGTAAGGCCGGTGTTTTTGCGGTCAATCGCGGGAAATCCGACGTGGGCGCCATTAAGCGTGCTATGCGCTGCCTGAAAGAGGGGGATAAGCTTCTCATGTTTCCCGAGGGCACCCGCAGTAAGACCGGAGAAATGGGGGAAGGGAAGACCGGCGTGGCCATGTTGGCGCTGCGGACCCAGGCCCCCATTGTTCCCATTTTTATCCCGGCGAAGAAAAAATGGTTTCGCCGGACACCTGTGGTATTTGGAGAGCCTTTCTATCCCCGGGCGGAGAATGGAAAGGGAAACGCTGAGGACTACGCACGGATCGCCGAGGAATTGATGGAGCGGATCGCAGCCCTGGAGGGTCAGGCGGTATGAAAATCACAGTTGCCGAGACCGCGGGTTTTTGTTACGGCGTGAGCCGGGCGGTGGAATTGGCCGAAAAGGCTGCCGGAGAGGGGATCCCATGTGTGATGCTGGGCCCTGTGATACATAATCAAACGGTGATACAGCACTTGGCGGAATTGGGCGTAGAGTTGGTACAGCGAGTGGAGGAGGTTCCGGAAGGGAGCCTGGTGATCCTTCGTTCCCACGGGGAGAGTAAAGCGGTCCATGACGCGTTGGCCGATCGGGGCGCCCGGGTGGTGGATACCACCTGTCCCTTTGTGTCACGGATCCATGCTATCGTGCGCAGCGCCCAGGAGGAGGGGCGGCAGGTCATTATTATTGGTACGCCCGGACATCCGGAGGTCTCTTCCATCGCAGGTTGGTGCCGGGATCCTCTGATTTTTCAGGATGCAGAGAGCCTCGAAAAGTATTTTTTGAACCATGCAGAAATGGCCGGGAGCCCTGTTACTGTGGTCTCTCAGACCACCTCCACCCAGGAGGTTTGGAAAAAATGTGAGAAAACCGCAAAAAAACTGTGTACAAATCTCAAATTTTTTGATACAATATGTAATGCTACCTGTGCCAGGCAATCTGAAGCCCAGAGGTTGGCCGCCCAAAACGACGCCGTGGTCGTGATCGGGGGGCGGAACAGTGCCAATACCAAACAGCTTTTTGAACTGTGCGGGAAGGCTTGTCCCAACACGATCTGGATAGAACGGGCTGAGGAACTGAGCATCGCCCAATTTGAAAAAGGGGCAAGTGTGGCGATCACTGCGGGTGCGTCAACACCCGAGTGGATCATTAAGGAGGTATATGACAAAATGAGCGTTGAAAACATGGAGATCGAGGAATCCTTTGCCGAACTTCTGGAGAAGTCGATCAAAACTTTGCATACGGGGGAGAAGGTTACCGGCGTGGTCACTGCCATCACGCCTACTGAGATCCAGATGGATCTTGGAACCAAGCATGCCGGATATATTCCGGTTGATGAGTTGACTGATGATCCTACCGTCAAGGCGGAGGATCTGGTGAAGGTCGGTGACGAGATCGAGGTCATCGTTGTTCGGGTCAATGACGCTGAGGGCGTCGTTTCTCTGTCCAAGAAGCGCCTGGATTCTGTGAAGAGCTGGGACGATGTGGAGCAGGCCTGCGAGGATCACACCGTTATGGAAGGCGTTGTCACAGAGGAGAACAAGGGCGGCGTTGTGGTCAGCATCAAGGGGGTTCGGGTGTTTATTCCCGCTTCCCAGACCGGGGTGCCCCGGGAGACTCCTTTGACCGAGCTTCTGAAGCAGAAGGTCAAGCTTCGCATTACCGAAGTCAACCGTGCCCGTCGCCGCGTGGTTGGCTCCATTCGGGCTGTGGCTGCTGCTGAGCGGGCTGAAAAGTCTGCTGAGGTCTGGAATTCCATCGAGGTGGGCAAGCACTATCACGGCGTGGTGAAGTCCCTTACCTCCTACGGCGCCTTTGTTGATATTGGCGGGGTTGACGGTATGGTCCATATTTCGGAGCTCTCCTGGAGCCGGATCAAGCACCCCTCCGAGGTGGTCAACCCCGGCGATGAGGTGGACGTGTTTGTTATCTCCTTTGATGCCGAGAAGCGGAAGATCTCTCTGGGCATGAAGGACCACAGCCAGGATCCTTGGGCTTTGTTTACTGAGAAGTATCATGTGGGCGATACCGCCCAGGTCAGGATCGTCAAACTGATGACCTTTGGCGCTTTTGCTGAGATCGTTCCCGGCGTTGACGGTTTGATCCATATCTCTCAGTTGGCCGATCATCGGATCGACAAGCCTTCTGACGTGGTGAAGGAAGGCGATGTAGTGGATGTGAAGATCACCGACATCGACAATGACCGGAAGAAGGTCTCCTTGTCTGTTCGTGCCTTGATTGAAGAATCCCAGCGTGTTTCTGACGACGGCGAGGGGGAGGCTATTGTTGCCAGCGCCGACGGGGAGTCCGTTGAGGTGGCTGAGAAGCTGGCCGAGGAGCCTGAGACCGAGGAGTAAATTTTATTTTGGCCTCAAACCCCGTTTTCTTCGGAAAACGGGGTTTTTCTTTCTTGTGCGGAAGAGAAAAATCGACTATAATTAGCCTGTCAGAATGAAATGGGTCTTTGGACATAGATTGTCCCAGAGAGCCGGAAAGGGAGGCGGGGCCTGTGAACATATTGAAACGACTGTTGGGGAAAAAACGGGACGGGGAGATAACCTGCACTGCTGTTGTGCCGGCGGCTGGCCGATCCAACCGTATGGGGGAGGACAAGGTTCTGCTTCCCCTTGGGGATGTCCCAGTAATCCTGCGGA
>JAGBDQ010000175.1 GCA_017937415.1 Oscillospiraceae bacterium | reverse complement strand
GCGCCAAGTATGAGATCTACTGTATCATCGCGGATCTGGCCAAGCAGGGCAAGAGCATCATTATGATCTCGTCCGAGATGAGCGAGCTCATTGGCATGTCCGACCGGATCATGGTCATGTGCGACGGCCGGGTCACCGGTTTTATTGACGGTAAGGACGCCAACCAGGAAAACATTATGGCCCTGGCCACCCAGTTTGAGTAAGGAGGAATCGGAATATGAGCAGCAAAGAGAAAACCGTAGTCAAAAGCAATCCCCTGAACGGCTTTTTGAAGTATCTGAAGGAAAACCCCATCGTGGATATGGTCATGGTCGTGGTGATCATCATGTGCTTCACGGTGGATAACTTCTTCTCTATGAGCAACTTCAACAACCTGGCCGGCAACACCGCCGTCCGATTCCTTGTGGCTCTGGGCGTGTCCGGGTGCCTGATCACCAAGGGCACCGACCTGTCGGCCGGCCGTCAGGTGGGCCTGGCCGCCTGTGTCACCGGCATTTTGGTGCAGCGGGCCAACGCTACCGGCAAGGTGCTCCCCAACCTCCCCGAAATGAATATGTTCGTGGTGCTGGCCATTGTGCTGGTCATTGGCGCCCTGATCGGCATTGTCAACGGCCTGGTCATCGCCAAGCTGAACGTGCCCCCCTTCATCGCCACTCTGGGCACCCAGACCATCATCTACGGAACCGCCATGATCATGACCGACGCCCAGCCCATCGGCTACTTCCAGCAGGCCTATAAGGACTTTGTCAGCGGCGCCTTCTTCCGCAGCAAGGAGCCCGGCGGCTTTGACGGCATCACCTACCTGATGATCATCGCCATTCTCGCGGGTATCTTCTTCTGGTTCCTCTACAATAAGACCACCCACGGCAAGTATATGTACGCCATCGGCGGCAACGAGAACGCCGCTGAGGTCTCGGGCGTCAACACCACCCGGAGCAAGATCCTCATCTACATGACCGCAGGTATTATGTATGCTCTGGCCGGCTACCTGCTGGCCGGCAAGGCGGGCGGCGCCAACTCCGGTCTGGGCACCGGATACGAGCTGGAGGCCATCGCCGGCTGTACCATCGGCGGCGTGTCCACTACCGGCGGCATTGGTACTGTGGGCGGCATTTTAGTGGGCGTGCTGGTCTTCGAGCTTTTGAAGATCGTCCTTCAGTTCCTGGGCGTCAACCCCTATTACAACTACATCGCCCAGGGCCTGGTCATCGTGGTGGCCGTGGCACTGGACATCCGCAAGTACGTGAAGAAGAAGTAAGAGTTTTCAAGAAAAGAGAATATCTTTGCGGGGGGCACTTCCTTGAGAAGTGTCCCCCAATTTTTGCTTTCTGAAGGATAGCTGGCGGCTGAAAAATGGTATATACGGAGAAAAAAGGTCCTTGCGTCCTGGGAAAAAGCGGGTTATAATGGTTTTACCGTCAAAACAGGGTGCTTCATGGAGGGAAAGGGGAGGGGAATACATATGAAAAGAGACAAATGGAGCCAAACAGCCTTTTTCCTCACCCTTGCGGCCATGCTGACGGTGTTCTCCGTCACGGGGGCGGGTGTGGGGACTGAGCTCCCGCCCGAGACACTGTCTCCCACGCCGGTGGAGAGCGTCCGGCCTACCCCACGGCCTCAGCCTGCGCCTACTCCGGAGCCTGAGCCGCCTGTGGAGAGCGAACCTCCGGCGGCCGATGAATGGAACCTGATCCTGGTGAACCGGTGGAACCCGGCGCCCGAGGACTATGAGCTGACGCTGAAGAAGCTGAACAACAACCAGAGTGTGGACGAGCGGTGTTATCCCGACCTTCAGGACATGGTAGACGCCTGCCGGGCAGCTGGATTGACCCCTGTCATCTGCTCCTCCTACCGGACCCAGGAGAAGCAGGAGGAGCTCTTTGAGGCCAAGGTGAAGAAGTGGATGGACAAGGGGTATGACAGGGAGGAGGCCGAGCGGGAGGCCTCCAATCTGGTGGCCATCCCGGGCACCAGCGAGCACCAGGTGGGGCTGGCGGTGGACATTGTGGACATCGACAATCAGAATCTGAACGAGTCCCAGGAGGACACCGCCGTCCAGAAATGGCTGATGGAGCACAGCTGGGAATATGGGTTCATCCTCCGCTATCCCAGCGATAAGAGCGAGCTCACCGGCATCTCCTATGAGCCCTGGCACTACCGCTATGTGGGCAAGGAAGCGGCCCGGGAGATCTATGAACAGGGGATCTGCCTGGAGGAGTATCTGGCGGAGAGAGGGTAGGGGAGCTCCTTTTTAAGAATGCACATAAAAAGGTAGGGAGAACTGACCGCGGTCAGTTCTCCCTACTTTTTTGTATGCTGTCGCCCAGGACGGGATTTATTCCGCCGCCGCGACTTTCTCCTTGCCCAGACGGACCACCTCATCCGCAATGTCCAGCAGCTCCTGATCGTGAGAGACCAGGATGGTGATGCGGCCCTTGGCGTGAGCCTTCAGGTAGTCGGCCAGACGCTTCCGGCTCTCGGCGTCCAGGGCCGAGGTGGGCTCATCCAGCACCAGAAGCTCCGGGTCCTTGTAGAGGGCCTTCACAATGGACACCTTCTGCTTTTGGCCTCCCGAGAGCTCGTTGGCGTTCAGCCTCAGCAGGGCCTCCGGGTCGTGCCAGTCCAGCTCCCCCTTCCGGAAGTCCACCATCTCCAAAAGCTCCCGGAGCCGGGCATCCTCCTGTGCCCCGTCCTCCCGGTAGGTGATATTGAAGCCGATGGACCCGCAGAGCATCATGGGCTCCTGCTCGCTGACTCCCACGGCCTGGGCCCGGAGCCCATACAGGTCCAGCTCCTGGAGGGGGATGCCGTTATATTTCACCGAGGGGTCCCCGTCGGACACGTAGAGCCCCAGCAGCACATCGGCCAGGGTGGACTTGCCCGAGCCGTTCCGCCCCGCCAGACAGTAGATCTTGTCCCGCTCGAAGGTCTGGGACAGGTTCTCCAGCACCGGTTCCCCTTCGGTGTAGGAGAAGTCCAGCCCCTCCGCTGTGATGTTCTCCAACGGGGAGGGCAGCTTGCTGCCGTTGCCCTCCTCCGGGATGTCGGTGAGCTCCTTCAGCCGCCGGTAGAGGCCCAGATACTCCTGGGCATTCTGGCTGACGCTGATGAAGTAGGACATACAGGAGACGATCAGGGAGAAATAGGTGTTGATGATAATGAACTGGCCCACGGTGAACCGGCTCTGAAGAATGGCCCAGCTTGCGTAGACCATGAGAATAATGGTCATAATGTCGCCCAGATTGCCCTGAAACATGGCGTAGGGATAGGCTACCTTCTGATACTTGACATAGGCCTTTTCCAGCTCCTCGGTACGATGGGTGTACCGCTTCCCCAGAAGGTCAAAGAGGGAGCCCAGCCGGATGGACCGCACCGACCGGAGCTGCTCGTCCAGGGAGGAGACATATTGGTCCCGGGCCTGGGCCCTGGCCCCCGAGGCCTGGGCAATCTTGCTGCCGTACAGCTTATCCATCAGGATCATCATGGGAATGGTGGAGAGGGCCATAAGGCCGCACCACGGATCCAGATAAAATACGAGGCCCAGGTTGATCACAAAGATCAAAGCCATGCCCAGTCCCATGGTGCCGGTGCTCATCAGGTAGTTGACCAGACTGTTGACATCGGAATTGATCCGGCTCACCAGCTCAGCGGTATTTTTCCCGGCCAGAGCCCGGGGAGAGGCCTTCTGGAGCTTCTGGTAGATCTGCTGGGACATGGAGGCCCAGCTTCGCACAGTCGCACGGGCAGACATCATTCTGTTAATATAGGAGAGCAGGAGGTTGCAGAGGAAGATCACGAAAAAGATCCCGCAATAGATCAAAAGCTGATTTGTGGTGAGGGTGCCCCCTGTGAGTCCGTCCAGAAACAGGCCCAGCACATAGGTGGGTGCGGTGTTATTGAGCCCTAAAGAAAGAGTAAAGATCAAAAAGTACCAAAAGATAATGCCCCGGAGCTTTTTCAAATAGGGCCAGACAAAGCGGGTGATGGTAAGAAGTGATTTCATAGGAAGTCTCCTTCAATATATGAATGATTCCGGTAAATGGAATGGAATTTTTGAAAAGTGGGTGCTATGGGCAAAGATTTCTTTGCCCATAGCACCGGGGTGGACTTACGAGATAGGAGTATCAACTTTGCAGTTAAAAGTGCCGCACTTAAAGAAAACACAATTTGTCCCATTATTAGCGCCGATTCCAGGGGCTTTTGCGGCTTTGACCAAAATCTTCATAGCGTATGTTTTCCTTTCTACAGATTTTTGGGGCTATCTGGAGATCCGTTGCCGGATGGTCCATTCTGTCATGTTTCCTCTCCGGGGATGGTGACCTGTCCGCACCAATACCGTCCGCATTGGGGGCTCACCTTTTGAAAGGGACGCTTTTTTTTCTTTCCGACGGAATGTTTTCTGCACTCATAGATATCACAGGTAAAGGAATCGCAGCCCTTGGAGGATTTTAATTTTGGAACGAGGATTTTCATGAGGCTATACTCCTTTCTTCCGGTTCCTCCGTGACCTCCTCAAACTGCTCCGGATGGGCCAGGTAGGTCCGGACCTCCTCGGCCACCCCTTCGCAGTCCCGGTGGCCGTTGAGCCGGGCCCGGGGACAGGTGCCCCCCATGCAGAGGGGCAGGTACTTACACCCGGCACATTCCGGATCCCGGGTGGGGTCGTAGAGGAGGAAATCGGTGTAGAGTTCCGGGTTGGTGAGGGTGTCTGGGTCGTGGATGTCTCCGGTAACCTTGTCTGCCATGCCGATGTCCTGGAGGCAGCGGTAAAGCTTCCCGTCGGGGCCGATGACCCAGGCCATCCCATAGTCCGCCCCGCAGCAGTTGGCAATGGGCCGGGGGACCCCGTTCCGGAACCGCTTTCCCCCGTCCTCCTGGCTCAACAGGAATTCCAGATTTTTCCGGGCGAACTCGCAGGAGCCCAGGCAGCTCCCCTCGGTGCAGGTACCGTTTTCGTCGGTGACATGACCCAGGTAGAGGAAAACCGTCTTGTCCAGGCCCTCCGCCTTCAAAAGGGCCTTGACCTCTTCGATTTCGGAAAGGTTGTGTTTGTCCACGTTCATCCGCAGGGCGATGCCGCCCTTGTAGCGCTCCTTGCACAGCTTCAGGTTGCGGAGAATGGCGTCAAAGCTGCCTCCGCCCCCCTTC
>JAGBDQ010000174.1 GCA_017937415.1 Oscillospiraceae bacterium | reverse complement strand
GGATGGAATAGCGGTCCCCCTCGATGTGCTCCAGCACCTTCACGGTGTAGGTCCCGTCCCCCTGGGTAAGGGGGAAACGCTCCCAATTCCCGGCGCTGTTGAGATCGTAGTTGTAATCGGAGCCGTCGGGCTGGGTGATCTGGACCTTCAGCTTGATACCGCTCTTCCCGGTATAGCGCGCCGCCACCACCCCCTGCTCCAACAGGGCCCGGTCCAGCTGGGAGCGCTCCCCGGAGAGGATCTGCCGGGAGGAGGGATCCTCCGCCGGGCCCGGCTGGGGCCGGAAGATCCAAAGGGCGGCCAGGAGGATCGCTGCGGCGGCAAGAAGCACCCTGCCTTTATGCTTTTTCACAGTTACCCCTCCCTTGTCCCGTTTTTTCCATTATAGCAGACTTCCGGTTGCTCCGCCAGAGATTTTGGAGAATTGCCCGGCGGGGGGCAACAAAAACGAACATAAAATGTCAGCCTATGTTGGTTGAAGTCCTTGAAAATGTTGGTATAATCGAGGTATGAAAAATCAGAGGAGGGACCTTATGGAACAGAGTAACCTGGAGCGGAACCTGCTGGAGCTGCGGAAAAAGAGCGGCCTGAGCCAGGAGAAGGCGGCCGAGGCCGTGGGGGTCACCCGGCAGGCCCTGGCCAAGTGGGAGGCGGGGGAGACCACCCCCGATGTGCTCCACTGCGACAGGCTGGCCGAGCTGTACGGCGTGTCCCTGGACGACCTGCTCCACTTTGAGGGCAAGCACGGCAGCGTGCCGCCGCCCCCCAGGGGCAAGCATGTGTTCGGGGTGATCCAGGTGGGGGAGCGGGGCCAGATCGTGATCCCCAAGAGGGCCCGGGATATTTTCTCCCTGGAAAAGGGGGACACCTTAGTGGTGCTGGGGGACACCAACCCCGGCACGGCGGGCATTGCCTTGGTCCCGGCCCACTTTTTTACCGGCCTGATGGAGCTGGCTACCCAGGTCCAGCAGAAGGACGAGGAGAAGGGGGAGGAGAAATGAACGCTCTGGAGATCGAGGGGCTGCGGAAATGCTATCCGGGCTTTACCCTGCAGGATGTCTCCTTCACCCTCAGGCAGGGGACCATTATGGGCCTCATCGGTAAGAACGGCGCGGGGAAGACCACCATTCTGAAATCCATTCTCAACCTGATCCCCACCGACGGGGGGAGGGTGGAGATTTTGGGTATGCCCAGCCCGGAGCGGGAACTGGAATGCAAGGCCAAGCTGGGGGTGGTCCTGGGAGGCGTGGATTTTTACCGGGACAAGAAGCTCTCCGCCATCACCGACGTGACCAAGCGGTTTTATTCCAACTGGGACGAGGTGGCCTACCGGCGGTATATGGAGGAATTCTCGGTGGACCCGGACAAGCGGGTGAAGGAGCTCTCGGCGGGCATGAAGGTGAAATACCTCATTGCCCTGGCCCTCTCTCACCATGCCGAGCTCTTCCTCTTTGACGAACCCACCAGCGGCCTGGACCCGGTGAGCCGGGACGAGCTGCTTACCCTCTTCCGGGCCCTGACGGCGGACGGGAGCCGGAGCATCCTCTATTCCACCCACATTACATCCGATTTGGAGAAGTGCGCCGATACCATCACCTACATCAAGGAGGGACGGCTGCTGGCAAGCGGGGAGAAGGAGGACTTTATCCGCTCCTTTGACCATCTGCGGGAGCCGGGGGAGGCGGCCCTGACCTTGGAGGACATTATGGTGCGCACCGAGAGGAGGGAGTTCCATGTGTAAGCTGCTGCAAAAGGAGCTGCGGCTGGCCGCCCATCCCACCCTCTACATTTTCATGTGTATGGGCGCCCTGCTGCTGATCCCGGCCTACCCTTACGGGGTGGTGTTCTTCTTCTCCATGATAGGGGTCTTTCAGTCCACCATGTACGCCCGGGAGACCCGTGACATCTACTATTCCGCCCTGCTCCCCATCCGGAAGCGGGATGTGGTAAAGAGCAAGCTCTTGGTGACCGTGTTTGCCCAGTTGGGGCAGCTTCTCCTCTCCCTGCCCTTTGCCTTCCTCCGCACCCTCTATCTGCCTGAGGGCAACCCGGTGGGCATCGAGGCCAACGTGGCCTACTACGGCTTCGGGCTGATGATTTTCGGGGTGTTCAACTTCGTGTTTTACACCCAGTTTTTCAAAACGGCCTACAAGGCGGGGGCGGCCCTTCTGACCGCCCTGGTCCCAACCGTTTTGATGATCCTGGCCATGGAGGCCGCCGTCCATTTTCCCGGCCTGGGCTGGCTGGATGGGCTGGACAGGGCCTCCCTCCTCCGCCAGCTCCCGGTGCTGGGGGTGGGGGCACTGGTCTATGTGGGCGGTACCGTCCTGGCCTACCGGATCGGGGCGGCCCGGTTCCAGCGGGTGGATCTGTAAAAAGGAGGAAAAAGAGGTCCCGGCACACCAAAACGTGCCGGGACCTGCTGCATATGGAGGGAGAAAATCAGTAGAGATCGTAGTAGGTGATGAGCTCCACCCCGTTGTCCTCCACCCACTTTTTGAGCACCGGGGAGGTCATGGCCTCGTGATCCCGCATCCGCTCCAGGGAGAGGGTGGTGAGGCTCATAAGCTCGGCGTCCACAAAGCCGGGGTGGCCGCCGAAGGAGACATAGTCCTCCTTCAGCCACTCGTCGGCATACTTCATGAAGTTCTCCAGGGGGGTCTTGTTCAGCTGATCCATGGGGTCAAAGACCTTTTTGGCGGCGGCGGGGTTTTTGGGCATGCCTCCGTGAGGCATCTTCTGGAAGAGGGAGGAGAAGCCGTACTTCTGCTGAATGTCCATGGAGTAGGGGACCCCCTCCTCCTGGCTCACCTGGCGAATGGCCTCGTTATAGTGCTCGTGCATCAGGGAGTGGCCGTGGAGGTAGCCCGGCTTGCGGCCCATGAGGGCCACGAACCGGTCATACTGGGCCCGGATCTCCCGGTAGACCTCCTCATAGGGGAACATCTCCCGGCGGCCCTCCTCGGTCTGGAAGCGGGGATCCTTCAGCCGTGCGCCCGAGCGGATGAACTCCCCCTTGTCGTCCACCAGGCTGGGGACCGACCCGGGATCGGCGGTGGAGGGGCCGGAGACGATGTTGAAGTCGATGCCCAGGCAGGCCTGGGGCCGGTCCTTGGCCTTCCACATCTCAGCCGCCCAGGGAGCGAGGGGCATGTTGGGGAACATTCCGGTGTTGCGCAGCGCGCCGTTGTCGATGGCGTCTAAAATGCCGTAAGTAACGCCCTTGGTGAAGCCGTAATCATCACCCTGAACCAAAAGTTTCATACAAATTCCCTCCTGTAAATGGTAAAGTTGGCGATCTGCCGTTACCTGTATTTTACAAGGATTTTCCAGGACCGTCAAATTTTTTCTTGCACTTATAAAGGGAAATTTGCCCGGGGGTTGACTTTTTCCTCTTGGGGTGCTACACTATCAACATCAAATCGGCTTTGACGGAGAAGAACCCGCATAGCGCTGTTCAGAGAGAGGCTCACCTGGTGCGAGAGCCTTACAGAAAGCGGCGGCTGTACCACTCCTGAGCTGTCTGGGATGACCAGACCGGGGCTTTCCCGTTACAGAAGGACACAAGCGGCAGTTTTAACTGCAAGCAGGGTGGAACCGTGGGACGTATTGTTGCGTCTCACCCCTGGAAATGAACAGGGGTGAGGCGTTTTATTTTGCCCTTCCCCGACAAATCAAAGGAGGAAATTAGTATGGCAGAAGAAAATTTCGAGTTCAGCTTTGAAAATCCCGAGTACAAAAAGACCTACTGGCACACCTGCTCCCACGTGATGGCCCAGGCCGTGAAGCGGCTGTGGCCCGAGGTGAAGCTGGCCATCGGCCCCGCCATCGAAGAG
>JAGBDQ010000173.1 GCA_017937415.1 Oscillospiraceae bacterium | reverse complement strand
GTATCCGCCGCCATCAGCCGGGCCCTCCAGCAGGGGGAGTCCTGCCGCATGGCAGAAAACGACCTGAAAGCGGCCCAAAAGCTCCTCTCCGCCCTTCCCGCGCCCCAGTCCTCCGCCCCCCAGCTCACCTCTGTGGCCCTGGCTCCCTCAGAGGATGACCATGCCCAGCTCGCTTCCCAGCTTCAGGAGGCTGAAGAAGCCCTGAACCAGGCCCAACGGCTGAGCAGCCAGCTTTACGGACAGCTGCAGGCCATGGGGGATCCCTCCAGTTGGGAGGGGGAAAAAGCCGCCCTCACCCAGGAGCTGGAGCGCCGCCAGGGGGAATACGATTCCCTGGCCATCGCCCTGGAGGCCCTGAAGGCGGCCGACTCCCAGCTTCAGGAGCGGTTCTCCCCCGCCATCAACCAGCGCGCCGGGGAGTACCTTTCCAGGCTCACCGGGGGAAAGTATGACAAGGCCGCCCTCACCCGGCAGTTCCAGGCCGCGGCCCGGGAGACGGGGGAGACCGCCCTCCGTCAGGACCTGACCCTCTCAGGGGGCGCGGCCCAGCAGCTCTATCTGGCCGCCCGGCTTGCCATGTGCGACCTGGCCCTCCCCCAGGAGGAGCCCTGCCCCATCCTGCTGGACGACGTGCTGGACGCCTTCGATGACCAGCGGGCCGGGCTGGCCCTCCAGTGCCTCCTGGAGACCGCCCAGACCCGCCAGATCCTCCTCTTCACCTGCCACAGCCGGGAGAAGGAAATACTGAAGAACGCAGCAGTGACGGTAGTTGGGATCTGACGGATCTATTTGGCCCTCCCTCTGTCTCAAATATCAGGAAAGCTGATATTTGGGATTGACGGGAGGGCCAAACTATGTTATATTTTAATATTGTTGAAGCCCTTTGCTGCTGTGGCTCAGTTGGTAGAGCAGCTGATTCGTAATCAGCAGGTCGCCGGTTCAAGTCCGGCCAGCAGCTCCACGTCGCCGCGGACGCCATATCGTTCGCGGCGACTTTTTCAGATGTCAGACTGTACGTGCTCATTCCAGTTGAACATGGCCCGGAAACGCTGGAATAGAGTCCAGTGTTCCCGGGTCATGTTTATTTCCAAAGACGAAGTTTTGATAAGGAGATGTTACCGATGCAGGAAGATCAAGCCAAAATCGAACTGTTTGAGACCCGTCCCCTCCCCAGTGCCATCGCAACCATGGCCATCCCCATGGTCATGTCCTCCCTGGTCATGGTCCTCTACTCCCTGGCGGATACTTATTTTGTCAGCCTGCTCAACAGCTCCATCCAGAACGCCGCCGTCACCCTGGCCTCCCCGGTGCTGCTGGCCTTCAACGCGGTAAACAACCTTTTCGGTGTGGGCGCCTCCAGCATGATGAGCCGGTCCATGGGCCTGCGGGACTACGACACGGTGAAGCGCACCTCGGTGTTCAGCTTTTACTGCGCCTTGGCCTCGGGGCTTCTTTTCTCCCTGCTGTGCACCGTCTTTCACACCCCTCTCCTGGGGCTGCTGGGCGCCGATATGGAAACTGCCGCCGCCACCTCGGAATATATGTTCTGGACGGTGACCTGCGGCGCCGCCCCTGCCATCCTCAACGTGGTCATGGGCCAGATGGTCCGGGCCGAGGGGGCCTCGGTCCACGCCAGCATCGGGGTCATGAGCGGCTGCCTTCTCAACATCGTGCTGGACCCCATCTTTATCCTCCCCTGGGGCTTCAACATGGGGGCCGCCGGAGCCGGCCTTGCCACCTTTATCTCCAACTGTGTGGCCTGCCTCTACTTCCTGGTCCTCATGTTCGTCAAGCGGGGCAGGACCTATGTGAGCGTTGACCCCCGGAAGTTCTCCTTCAACAAACGCATTATGGCCGGAGTCTTCGGCGTGGGCCTCCCCGCCTCCATCCAGAACCTGCTGAACGTGACCAGCATGACCATCTTCAACAACTTCGCCGCCAATTTCGGCACCGACGCCCTGGCCGCCATGGGCATTGTGAAGAAGATCGACCAGATCCCCATGAACATCGCCATGGGTATGACCCAGGGCATCATGCCCCTGGTAAGCTACAACTACTCCAGCGGCAACATCAAGCGGGCCAAGGGGGCTGTTCTCCTCACCGGCAAGATCGGCTCGGCCTTCCTCCTTCTGACCACGGCCCTCTTCTTCTTTGGCGCGGGCGGTGTCATGAGCCTGTTTACCAAAATCGACGTGGTGGCAGCCTACGGTGTCTCTTTCATGCGGGGAATGTGCCTGGGCCTCACCTTCCTCTGCCTGGACTTCCTGGCGGTGGGCGTCTTCCAGGCGGTGGGCCTTGGGCACTACGCCCTCTTCTTCGCCTTTGCCCGGAAGATCCTTCTGGAGATCCCCCTCATCTACCTCCTCAATGCCCTTGTTCCCCTCTACGGCCTCCCCTACGCCCAGACCGTCACCGAGATCATCATGGCCATTCTGGCCATGTTTGTCCTGGTCCGCCTCTTCCGCAAGTGGGAGAAAAACGCCGCCGCGGCGTCCGCTCAACCGGTGGAATAACAGGCAGCACAAAGCCGGCGTCTGAAAAATCAGGCGCCGGCTTTTTCATACCGCTCTGTCTCTATTCTTCCGGAACACCGCTCTCCTCCGCGTCTGTCTCCTCCGTCTCAGAAGGCGGCTCTTCGGTCTCCAGAGGCGGCAGCAGATCAAGGCGGTTGTTCTCAATAAAATCCGCTCTGGTGTAGACCTGGTCCCGGAAGGGGCGGTGGCGGCCCTCCACCGTAATGTAGACCTCCTCCACCTCCCCCAACTGGCTCAGGGTGAGCACAATGCACCCGTCGGCCAGGGTCAGGTCCACCCCGGCCAGGCCGCCGTAAGTCTCGGACAGGTCCAGGGTAAGACGGCCCTCCTCCAGGCTCCATCCCCGCAGATAAGTTCCCCCGGGGAAGGGGGAGCGCAAGCCGGGCTCCTCCGGCCCGGAAAACAGGAGGTCCATCAGCCCCTCCACCGTCTCCTCCCCCTCAGGCAGAGACCGGAACTCCCGTTCCAGGGCCCCGCTGTCCGCCGAACCCCAGTTTTCCTCCTGCCGGACCTCCCCCGAAAGGGGAAACCAGACCTCGTACTCTCCCTGGTTGGCTCCCCCGGTCTCCACCGGGGAAACGGTACAGCCTGCGCACAGCAGCAGGGCGGCCAGGGACAGGACGATCCTTCCTTTGTTCCTCACGCTTGCCCGGCCTCCTTTCCCGTGTCCAGCCGGGGGAAAGTGACCACAAAGCGGGTGCCTTCCCCTTCTCTCCTCTGGGCTTCCACGGTCCCGCCATAGCGGCGGACGGTGTCCCGCACAATGGAGAGGCCCAGCCCGGTGCCTCCCGCGGCCCGGGAGCGGGCCTTGTCCACCCGGTAGAACCGGTCAAAAACCTTGCCGATGTCCTCCTCGGGGATGCCCACGCCGGTATCCTCCACCGACAGGATCACCTTGTCCACCTCCCCCCGGGTGCGAAGAGTGACCTGCCCCCCGGGAAGGTTATACTTGATGGCGTTCTCCACCAAGTTAAAGAGGATCTGATAAAGATCGTCCTCACTGCCCTCAATAAACAGTCCTTCCTCCAGCTCCAGGGACAGGTGGATCTCCCCCGCCCGGGCCAGGGGGGAAAGCATATGCTCCACCCGTCTTGCCACCCTGGATACCTCCACCGGTACAGTCTCGTGGGGGGCTCCCGCGTCCAGCCGGGTCAGGGTCAGGAGCTTTTCGGTAATGCGCTGGAGCCGCTCGGCCTCCTCCCCAATGTCCCCCACAAATTCCCGCACCGTACCCGGGTCCATATTCTCAGTCTGGAGGATGGAATCGGTGAGCAGACGGATGGAGGCAAGGGGGGTCTTGAGCTCGTGGGAGGCGTCCGACACGAACCGCCGCCGGACCTCTTCGGTGGTTTGAAGGCGGCCCGTGAGCTCGTTGAACTCTCCGGCCAACCGGCTCACCTCGTCCCGGCCGCTCATCTTGACCCGGTGGCTGTACTCTCCCTCCCGCACCGTGCGGAAAGCCGCAAGGAGCTGCCCCAGCCGCCGGGTCAGGGCGGAGGAAAAGACGAGGGACAGAAGCAGCGCGCCCACCGCCACCGCCGCCGAGATCCGCTGAAGGGTCTGCTGGAGCCCTACTAGCAGCCGCCCCTGTTCCGCGTCATACTCGGCGGCGTACACCGCCCCGATGGTCATGCCCCGGTAGGTCACCGGAGCGGCCGAGCGGCTGTGAAACACCCCGTCGGTGTAGTCTGAGCGGAAGAAGTCCTCCCCCCGGAGGGCCTGGACCACCTCTACGATGAGGATGTACTTCCCTAAGGTGTTCCCGGCGGGATCGCTGTCGTACAGCACCTCCCCCGAGGCTCCGGTGACCAGCACTCGGCTCAGTCCGGTGTCCCCCAGGACCTCCATGACCCGGGCCACGCCCTCCGCGCTGAGGCCATCCGGCCCGGCCAGGGCCGAGGCCATCAGGGCGGCCTGGCTCTGGAGGGAGACCTGCTTGGTCTGGAACACCATCTGCTGGGAGGTCCGCACGGGATAGGTGTTCAGCAGCACCAGCACCGCTGCGATCAGCGTCAGGTATGTGATGGCGTATTTCACCCGGAGGGACCGCCAAAGGGGCACCCGTTTGGTGCTCTGTCCATCCATATTCCGCCGGTCCCTCCTCTCTTTCAGAAGATCAAAACTGATGAAGATGTGTCCTGACCTACCCACCCTCATCCGTCACCGCCCGGGGCGGCGCCGCCTTCCCCCTAAAAGGGAAAGGCTTGATTTAATTGCTGTTTCCGCCCTTCAGATAGTACCCCACACCCCATTTGGTGAGGATATATTCCGGGTTGGCAGGATCCAGCTCCAGCTTCTCCCGGAGCCGCCGGATGTGGACGTCCACCGTCCGGTACTCCCCGCCGTACTCGTAGCCCCAGACGATGTTCAGCAGGTTCTCCCGGGAATAGACCCGCCCCGGGTTGCGCATGAGCAGCTCCATCAGGTCGAACTCCTTGGCGGTGAGCTCCACCGCCTCATCCTCCCGCCAGACCGAGCGCATATCGGCGTCCAGAATGATATGCCCGGCTTGAAGCCGTCCGCCCCCCGCCTCCTGCTGGGCCATGCCCGCCCGGCGGAGCAGGGCCCGGATCCGGGCCTTCAGCTCCAAAATATTGAAGGGCTTGGTGATGTAATCGTCGGCCCCGCTCTCAAAGCCGATGAGCTTGTCGGCGTCCTCCCCCTTGGCGGTGAGAAGGATGATGGGCACCGTGGAGAACTCCCGGATGCGCATACAGGCCTGGAGCCCGTCCAGCCGGGGCATCATCAGATCCAGCAGGATCAGGTCGAAGGAGCCCTCCCGGGCCAGCTCCACCGCCTCCTGGCCGTCATAGCCCACCTCCACCTGGTAGCCCTCGCTCTCTAAATTGAACTTAAGTCCCTTCACCAGTACCTTTTCGTCGTCCACCACCAGGATCTTCATGGCCCTTCCTCCGTTATGATATAGTCGATCAGCTTGTTCATCGTGTCCTCGCCAATGCCGTTGACCCGGGTGATGTCCTCGGGAAAGCGGAAGGGGCCGTTCTCCTCCCGCTCGGCGATGATGTCCTTCGCCCGCTTTTCTCCGATGCCGGGCAGGGTCATCAGCTCCTCCGCTCCGGCGGTGTTGATATTCACCGCCTTCTCTGGCCCGGACTGGGCCGGGGGCTCCGGGGGCTCTCCGGTCAGGTCCACCGTCATGGACGGCTCCGGCGTCCATCCCTCCGCCTCCACCCGCACCGGGCCGGTGAAGGTCATATCCCGCAGGAACCAGCCGGCGGTAACGGCAAGGAAGAGGACGCCAAGCATGAGAATGGCAAATTCCCGCTTTGAAATCTTCATTATTTTGTAAGAACCTCCCCGTTGCGTCCCTGCCCTATTTCTGATATACTGTCTATAAACAACCATAGAGACATTATAACATATATCTGGGGAGTTTCCTATGAAAAAATATCATTCTCTTTCCGCTTTTTTCCTCGTCCTCACTCTGCTCTTCTCCCTTACGGTCCCCGCCTGGGCCGATGAGTCCGGCGAGGATTTCACCATCACCGCCGAATCGGCCATTTTGGTGGAGGCCGGCACCGGGGAGGTCCTGTTTGAAAAAGACCCCGACGCCAGGCGCTACCCCGCCTCCATCACCAAGGTGATGACCGGCCTTTTGGTGGTGGAAGCCATCGAGCGGGGCGACCTGGCCATGGACGACGTGATCACCCTGGGCAGCGACATTTACACAGGGATCGGCGTCAGCGGCTCCACCGCCGGACTCCAGGAGGGGGAGATGCTCACCGTCCGGGACCTGCTCAACGCCGCCCTGATCCCCTCGGCCAACGAGGCGTGCAACGCCCTGGCCACCGCTGTGGCAGGCAGCATCTCCGCTTTTGTGGACCGGATGAACGAGAGGGCCGCAGAGCTGGGCATGACAAACACCCATTTTGTCAATCCCCACGGCTACCACGACGAC
This sequence comes from Oscillospiraceae bacterium, assembly GCA_017937415.1. Classification (GTDB taxonomy): domain Bacteria; phylum Bacillota; class Clostridia; order Oscillospirales; family Oscillospiraceae; genus Vermiculatibacterium. The sequence goes on along the minus strand of JAGBDQ010000173.1, from coordinate 3,596 downwards.
GACCACTACACCACCGCCCGGGACATCTCCGTCATGTGCGTGGAGGCCATGAGCCACACCGATTTCCGGGAGATCGTCTCCTCGGGTACTTACACCATCCCTCCCACCAACCTCCATGACAGAGAACGGGTCCTGAAGGACACCAACGCCCTAGTGGACGACTCCAAGATCAGCGGCTACCGCTACCAGTACGCCATCGGGATCAAAACCGGCTTCACCACCCCGGCGGGCTACTGCCTGGCCTCGGCCGCCGAGAAAAACCACCGGATGCTCATTGGGGTCCTGTTGGGCGGCAAATATTGGATCTCCTCCGACAATACGGTGATCCAGGACAACTACTTTACCGAGAGCCGCCGTCTGCTGGAATACGGCTTCAACAATTTCTCCTCCAAGACCGTGCTGGACACCATCGAGCCCATCGGCACCGTGCCCGTCACCCTGTGCAAGGAGCAGGACTACATCACGGTCCTCCCCGCCCAGAGCATTACCGCCACCCTGCCCAACGACCTGGACCCTGCCCTCTTCCAGCGGGACGTCACCTTGCCCGACAGCCTCCAGGCCCCCATTGAGAAGGGGCAGGTGCTTGGCACCATCTCCATCTCCTATGAGGGCCGGGACTTCGGCACGGTAGATCTGGTGGCCACCACCTCTTTAGAGCGCTCCCAGTTTCTCTATGTGCTGGACCGAATCGCCTGGGCTCTCAGCTTCCTGTGGGTCAAGCTCCTGCTCCTTGTGGTGGTCCTGCTGATCCTGCTCCTGGTCCTCCGGCGGGCCATCTTCGGCCCCTCCCGGAAGAAGCGCCGCCGGAATCAGTCCTACAGCCACTCCTACACCGGGAGACGGCGGTGACTACATAGCAAAAGCCGGCCTTACAAGGCCGGCTTTTTGTCTGCGCTCTTTCCGGGTGTCACATGGCCCGCTTCAGGGCCTGGGCCAGCTGGTCGGGGCAGGAGGTCCCCTTGCCGTTGCAGTTGATCCCGTCCAGACGGCGGATCACTTCCTCCACGGTCATACCCTCCACCAGCTTGGAGATCCCCTGGAGGTTCCCGTGACAGCCCCCTGTCACCTGGAGGGACTGAACGATCCCGTTCTCCACCTCCACCAGCATTCTGCGGGAACAGACCCCTTTGGGGGTAAAATCAATGGTCATTGTCTTTCGCTCCTTTTCTTTTTGTTTGGTGCTTGTCCCCATTCTATCACAAGGCTCCCCCTTTTGACAAGCCAAATCTCTCTTGCCACCTTTTGTCGTTTATGATAAAATAAGGCAACTCTTTTGTAAGGTGTGATCCTATGGCTGAAAAAATCAACGGCCGCGTGGCCTACGCCGACCTGCTCCGGGTCTTTGCCACTCTGGCCGTCATTGTCCTCCATTTGGCCGCCAATCCGGTGTCCTCCCTCTCCGTCACCACCCAGGCCTGGCAGATCGCCAACCTTTATGACGGGCTGGTGCGCTGGTGCGTCCCCGTCTTTGTCATGCTCTCGGGGATGTTCATGCTGGACCCCAAGCGCCCCCTCCCCCTTTCCAAGCTTCTGTTCCACAACTGCCTGCGGATCCTGACCGCCCTTTTCTTCTGGACCTGGGTCTACGCCTTTGTGGACAACGGGGTCTATTCCCCCGCCGGGCTCTGGAGCGCCGCCCTTCAGACCCTGCAAATGGGGGAGTACCATTTCCACCTGTGGTTCCTTTACATGATCCTGGGGCTTTATCTGGTGACCCCCATCCTCCGGGCCTTCTGCAAAGGGGCCTCCCGCAACGATTTCCACTACTTCTTCCTGATTGCCTTTCTCTTTGCCTCCCTGCTGCCCACCGCCTTCAGTCTCTGGCCCAACGCCACACGTTTTTTCCATATCTGGTATGACCGTCTGAGCATTCGGCTGGTCCTCGGCTATGTGGGCCTCTACGTGGCGGGGTACTACCTGAAAGAATATACCATCAGCCGCCTGGCCGAGGCTGTCATCTATGTTTTAGGCGTACTGGGGGCCGTCGCCACCGTATGGGGGACTTCTCTTCTCTCCCGGCAGGCCGGGCGGTTTGTGCAGCCCCTTTACGAATACACCTCCCCCAACGTGGTCTGCTTTGCCGTGGCCATTGTGGTCCTTTTCCGCTATGTGCTGGGGGTCAGCGAGGAGCGCTCCCGCCGGCAAAGGCTCTCGGGTGTGGCCAAGATCACCTTCGGCATCTATCTGGTCCATGAGCTCTTTATCCTCCTGCTGCGGTTTTTCGGCGTCACGCCCCTGTCCTTCTCCATCGTCGCCTCCATCCCCGTGCTGACCGCGGTGGTTTTCCTCTGCTCCTTCGCCGTGGCCTGGCTCATCTCCAAGGTCCCGGTTCTGGGACATTTTCTCACGTGAACAGCATCTTTGAGCGGTTTTCTTCGGAAAGCCGCTCTTTTTTGTTCCTTTTCATTTTTCCACCTTGCGAAAATTTTGCCTCAGAAGCCCCATAGGTTTTGTCAGTTTTACCACTTTATTTTTTCTTCTTTTTCCTGTATGATATGCTGGGTAAGAAAGGAACCGATCTTTACTCCTATGGAGGTAGTATGAAATGAATATCAGAAAGACAAAGGTGATCTGCACCCTGGGTCCCGCTGTGGACAGCGAGGAGATGATCCGCAAGCTGATCCTCTCCGGCATGAACTGTGCCCGCTTCAACTTCTCTCACGGCACCCACGAGAGCCATCTGGAGACCCTGAACCGGCTCCGCCGTGTCCGGGACGAGCTGGGCCGCCCCGTGGCCGCCATGCTGGATACCAAGGGCCCTGAGATCCGTATCAAGTCCTTTGAGAACGGCCCCATTGAGCTGAAGCCTGGGGATGAGTTCATCCTCACCACTTGGGATATGCCGGGCAACGAGCATAAGGTGTCTGTGACCTACGAGAACCTGCACAACGAGGTCGCCCCCGGCACCCGCATTCTCATCGACGACGGCCTCATCGAGCTCACCGTCAACCATATCGAGGGCCAGGACATCCACTGCGTGGTGGTGTCCGGCGGTCCCCTCTCCAACAACAAATCCATCAACATCCCCGGCGCCAAGATCCAGCTCCCCTCCCTCACCGACAAGGACCGGGAGGACCTGCGCTTCGCCGCCGAGAACGATTTCGATTTTGTGGCAGCCTCCTTCATCCGCAAGGCTCAGGACATCTATGACATCCGGGCCGAGCTGGCCAAGTGGGGGGGCGACCGGATCCGGGTCATCGCCAAGATTGAGAACCAGGAGGGCGTGGACAACTTTGACGAGATCCTGGCCGCCTCGGACGGCACCATGGTGGCCCGGGGCGACCTGGGGGTGGAGATCCCCGCCTACGAGGTGCCTAAGCTCCAGAAGGACATGATCGCCAAGTCGGCCGCCGCCGGCAAGAACGTGATCACCGCCACCCAGATGCTGGACTCCATGATCCGCAACCCCCGGCCCACCCGGGCTGAGGTGAGCGACGTGGCCAACGCCGTCTACGACGGCACAAGCTGTGTCATGCTCTCCGGCGAGACCGCCTCTGGCAAGTACCCCATCGAGGCCCTGGAGATCATGGTCAAGACGGTCACCGCCGCCGAAAACTCCATCAACTACTGGGACCGGTTCCAGCGGGAGTATGAGC
>JAGBDQ010000172.1 GCA_017937415.1 Oscillospiraceae bacterium | reverse complement strand
GCCGCGATTTTGGTAAAGCTTCCCAAGGCAAGAATTCTCAGCAGTGAGATCGACCTTGACTCCTTCAAGGTATATTACGAGAGTGAGAGCATTTTCCGCCCCATTACGCTGGAGGAAAATAACGCTGCTCTGACCGAATTGAAGCAGACTGCGGAAACGGACGCTGTGGCCAACGGATTGCTGGACAATGCCCGAAGTAATGCCGAGATGATCCTGCGGGGTTTCTTTGCAGGAGTCTATGATCCTGAAACATATACGATAAAGTTTGTCAGCAAGTGACGGAAGGAGATCGGGAGTCATGAAGAAAAAACTTCTTTATGTTCTGGGCGCTGTCATTGCCGCTATTGCGCTGTTCTATTTTATTCTGTTTTTGACTGCGTAAAAAATCTTCCAAAAATCTTCATAAATTTTTCAGGCGGGCTTAATTGCTATTTCGGTCCCGGCGGGGTATCCTTTTGGTATCGCGAAAGACACCGGGAGGATGGAAGAAATGATGATCGTATTCGGAATTTTGATCGTAATGATGATGCTGCTCTGCGTAGCCGCCGCGGCGGGGGTGTTTCCCAACGCCTGGAGCCGGCGGAAGCTGGAGTGGTTTTGGAACAAGAAGCCGGGAAAGCTTTTGCTGACGCTGGAGCAGGCGCTGGCTGAGGAGAAGCATAAGACGGCGTGAAGAGTAAATCCCTCGTTCCTTCGGGAACGGGGGATTTTTATAGGGGGCACTTTGATGCAAAAGATTTTCTGCCGGGGGCAGGGCCGATTATGGGGACCATTCTTTGAGGGCAAAGAATGGTCCCCATAATGTGCCCCTTGCTCATGGGCAAGAAAACCCCCATTCCTTCTGAGAACGGGGGTATGTCGCATCTTTTTACGGAATAAACCGAACGACATCGTTGGGGGTGCAGTCCAATATAACACATATCTTTTCAAGGGTGAGCATAGTGAGGTTCTTATTCTTTTTCAGCCAGTCCAGTGTCCGGCGATCAATGCCGGCTTGAATAAGGGCATATTGTGTGATGCCCTTCCGCTTCATCGTTTCCCATAAGGGACTATAATCAATCACCGGCATCACCACCCAACTATCGGACCATTCTTAACTCTTATTATATGGTGAATACCGGAAAATAAATATTGCACATATATGTTCAATATTCTATAATGGAATCAAAGGAAAAGTGTAAAGGAGGCTGAAAATGAAAAAGTTGACTTTTTTGCTCCTTCTGGTCTTTTGTCTGCTTACCGCCTGCGGAGAGAACGCCCCGGAGGAGCCGGTGGTCTGCGTCCCTCCGGAGGAGTGCTTTCTGTGCGCGGGGACATGGGAGCGGAACAATGTGGGCATCATCAGCCTGAACACCTTTGAGATCGCCGAGGTGGAGATCAACCGCTATGACCCGAAGGGGGCTCTGATCGGGGAACGGGCGGGGGTATTTTCCATGCGGAGCCGACAGCTGGGGGAGGACGGAGCTTATGTCCTTATGTATGTAGACCCGGACCGGGGCCATGCCTCGCTGACCCTTGCACCGGGCAGCGACCAGCGGGCGGACAGGCATAAGGCGGCTGGTTTTTTGTGCGCGGACTGTCTGGAGAAGATCCTGCCGGAGGGGGAAAAGGAGGAACTGGGCTTCGGAGCCATTGACCTGGCTACGGGGGAAATCAGGACCTTCGACCGGCAGCTTTTGGGCTTCGGCGTGGGGGATTTCTATGTTCACTGTGACTGGGAGGAAAAGGGAACAGGTTTAGACCTGCTGATCTTTTACGATCCGGTACGGTATTGACCCTTATGGTATAATACTCTCAAAAGGAGTTGATACCTATGTCCCATGTGGCTGAACTGATCGCCGTGGGCACCGAGCTGCTGCTGGGCAGCATCGCCAACACCGACGGGCAATTTATCTCCCGGGAGCTTTCCGCCTTGGGCATCGCCGTTTATCACCACACCGTGGTGGGGGACAACCCCGGGCGGCTGCGGGAGGCGGTGGCGCTGGCCAAGACCCGGGCCGACCTGATCATCACCACCGGGGGCCTGGGCCCCACCTGCGACGACCTGACCAAGAACGTACTGGCCCAGTGTTTTGGAAAGAAGCTCATTTACAACGAGGAAGCCGCGGAGCGGATGGAGGACTACTTCCGCCGCTCCGGGCGGGAGATCACCCCCAACAACTACCAGCAGGCCTACCTGCCCGATGGCTGCGTCCCCTTCCAGAACGACTGGGGCACCGCCCCGGGCTGCGGTTTTGAAGCGGACGGGGTGCGGGTCATCATGCTCCCCGGCCCGCCCTCCGAGTGCCGGCCCATGTTCCTGGAACGGGCGGTGCCCTACCTGGGAGATTGGACCGACGGGGCCATCTTCAGCCGCACCCTCCACATCTTCGGCATGGGGGAGTCGGCGGTGGAGAACCTGCTGCGGGACAGGATGAACGCCATGACCAACCCCACCCTGGCCCCCTACGCCAAGGAGGGGGAGATGGAGCTTCGGCTCACCGCCAAGGCCTCTGACGTCCACTCCGCCCAGGTCCTCATCGCTCCCGCCGAGGCCGAGCTGCGGGAGCTGCTGGGGGACCTGATCTACGGCGTGGACGGCGACACTCTGGAAGGGGTCTGCCTCCGGCTGCTGAAGGAGCAGGGGTTGACCCTCTCCACCGCCGAGAGCTGCACCGGGGGGCTCATGGCCAAACGCATCACCGATCTCAGCGGGGCCTCCGCCGTCTTCAAGGGGGGCGTGGTGAGCTACTGGAGTGAGGTAAAGCATGAGGTGCTGGGAGTACCCCAGGACCTGCTGGACCGGTACGGCGCGGTATCCGAGCCCGTAGCCCGGGCCATGGCCCGGAGGGTGCGGGAGAAGCTGGGGACCGATCTCGGCGTATCGATCACCGGAGTGGCCGGGCCTGACCCGGACGACCGGGGCACCCCGGTGGGGCTTGTATATGTGGGGCTTGCCTGGGACGGCGGAGAGTTCGTCCGGGAGGTCCACG
>JAGBDQ010000171.1 GCA_017937415.1 Oscillospiraceae bacterium | reverse complement strand
GGGGAAGTTCTTTTTGTTCACAGCACCGCCTCCTTTGTCTCTGGACCCAATGTGGGAAGGAAAATGATAAACCAGTATAGCATACCCCACGCAAAAATGCAAGAAAAGCCGGGCCCCACCGCGGCTTTTCTTTGGACCCGGGGCAGAAACCGTTGCCTTTTGCTCCGGAGGGTGCTATTCTTTTTTTGCTTTTGAGCAACCAACCCCTCTGTTTTGCGGTATATAGGGGGAAGGCGCCTGAAAGTCGGAGAAAAAAGGAGGTCATACCATGCCGGAGGACAGAGAGATCGTCGCGCTTTTCTGGGCCCGGGAGGAGAAGGCGATCCGCTGGACAGCGGAAAAATACGGCCGGTACCTCACAAAGATCGCCCAAAATATCCTCCCAAGCCCGGAGGACTGGGAGGAATGTGTCAATGACGTGTACCTCAAGGCCTGGAACTCCATCCCGCCTCACCGCCCGGAGGTCCTGTCGGCGTATCTGGGGAAGCTGGCCCGGGAGAGGGCTATCGACCTCTACCGGAAAAGCCGGAGCCGGAAGCGGGGCGGGACAGAATACGCCCTGTCCCTCTCCGAGCTGGAGGAGGTCCTGCCTGACAGGGATACCACCGTGGCCGGGGCCGAGGGCCGCCGCCTGGATGGAGTCCTGGACGCCTGGCTTCGCACCCTGCCGGGCGAGATGCGTAAGGCCTTTGTGGGCCGGTATTTCTACGCTGATTCGGTGAAAGACATTGCGGCTTACTTGGGCATGAGCGAGTCCAAGGTGAAAAGTATGCTCTTCCGTGCCCGGAAGGAGCTGCGGAAGAGACTGACGGAGGAGGGATTTTCATGCTGAACAGAAATGAATTGAGCGATGCCTTCGGACGGCTCAGCGACGACCTTTTGGAGGAGACCGGCCGGGTCCGGCAGTCCGGCGGTGAGACGCCGGGACGTAGCCCCCGGCGGCTGGGGCGGACGGCGCTGGTCTTCCTGGCGGCCGCCTCCCTGATGGTCCTGGGGGCGGTCTCGGCCTACTCCCGTTGGCATATGCCCTCTGAGGGAGATACCTACCACGGGGAGATGATGGAAACCACCCAGGTCACCCACTATCCCATCCCCAGCGGGAGCATGGACCCAGAGGGGGAGGAGCCCCTGAACGATGAATGGTTTATCTCCCAGGCCGCCGCAGTTCTGGCGGCGGTGAACAAAGAGGAAACCGAGGCGTCCCAGCTTACCCTGACCCGGCAGATCCACCAGATGTGGGACCGGGAGGAGGTGGTGGTCACCTTCGCCGACGGGGGCCACGGGGACGTGACCTTCGACGCCCGGAGCGGCTATCTCATCCATGTCACCGCCTTTGACCGGGAGGTCCCGGAGGAGGGGACTCCCATGGCCGAGGAGGACGCCCTGGCCGTGGCCCGGGGCTGGTATGACGCCCTGCCCTACGCCCGGGGGTACGAGTTTCAGTATGTGGAAAAGTTTGACGACCACGCCTGGATGTTTGAATTCGGCAAGCCCATCCGGGTGGAGCTCTGGGGGGAGGAGCTGACTCTTCTCAGC
>JAGBDQ010000170.1 GCA_017937415.1 Oscillospiraceae bacterium | reverse complement strand
TGACTTGCCCGTGATACGCAGGTATTGGACATATTGGGGGGTACTTACCGTCACGTCGATCCATTTGAAAAGCTGGTTGTAGTTCTGGGTCAGGGCGTAGTTGGGGGAATAGCCCTCGGCGTCGGCCCAGTAGTAGCCCGTCACCTTTTTGGCGTCGTTGGGGTCCTCCTTCCGCTGCCAGAGGGTTGACCAGTGATCTCCGTCGGAGGAGATCTCCACGTTATAGCCCCCTGTGCCCAGTCCGGAGAAATAGCGGATGCCGGCGGCCAGAAAAGGTTCCCCCTTCACCCGGACCAGCAGGGTGTCCCCGCTGCCGAAGTCTACCGTGGCCTGGGGAGCCGAGAGACTGCCCAGCCGAAAAAAAGCGGTGCAGGCGTAGAGAAGAGTGATAAGGAGCAGGATGATCCGGTCCTTTTTGCCGATCCGGTGACAGGAGCCGGCAAACCGTAGGGGTTTACGCTCCCCCTTGACCCACAGAAGGTCGGTGGGTCGGTTGTGCAGAGCCATAAAATACCGCATCAGGAAATAGATGATACAGCCCAGTACAGCCAGGGCAAAGAGGATGGGGGGCTTGATATAACGCATGATGGGGCCTCCTTGGTGGGAAAGTGAGAGGGAGGGGGACCTCCGGAAAAGAAAAAAACAGGGAGGCGGAAAACATTTCCGCCTCCCTATTTTACTTCTTCTTGCGCCGCTTGTCAAAAAAACCTTTCCCGGCGTCCGCAGGGGCTGTCACCGCCGAAAAATTGCGCTTAGCCCCGGGCGTTCCGGATCAGGCCCTTGGCCTCCTCCACGCTCAGCACCTTGCCGTAGGACACCACCCTGCCGTCCACCACCAGGGCGGGCGTGGACATGACGCCGTAGGCGGCGATCTGGCCAAAGTCGGTCACGTGGTCAATGGCGGTGTCCATACCCAGCTCTTCCAGGGCGGAGCGGACAGCCGCCTCCAGGGCATTACATTTGGCGCAGCCGCTTCCCAGCACTTTGATGCCGCCGGTGGCTTTCGCCGCTTCGGCAGCCGCCATGCTTTCCGGAGTACAGGCTCCGCAGCAGGTTTCAGCCTTTTCTTTTTTCTTACCGAATAGTCCCATGATGATTACCTCCCAAAATTAAATTAAGATAGGTTGGATCGCGTTGAACAGATAGCCAACCAAGATGATGCTTACAGTACAGATCCCGATAAAAAGCCCCAGCAGCCTGGGTTTGACCGCCTTGCGGAGCATGATGAGCGACGGCAGGCTCAGGGTCGTGACCGCCATCATGAAGGCAAGGACGGTCCCCAGCAGGGCTCCTTTGCCAAGCAAGGCTTCCGCCACGGGTATGGTGCCAAAGATATCGGCATACATAGGTACTCCGATCACGGTGGCCAACATGACTCCAAGGGGGTTACGGCTTCCAAGGACAGCCGAGATCCAACTTTCGGGGATCCAGTTGTGGATGAGGGCCCCGATGCCTACGCCGAGAAGGATGTAGGGAAATATCTTTTTGAAGGTGGAAACCACCTGGTCCCTGGCGTAGTTCAGCCGTTCCCTTTGGGTGAGAGTGGGGGAGTCGATGTCAACCCGGCCGGCATTGCGGATGAACTCCTCCACATACTGCTCCATGTGCAGCTTTTCGATCAGTGTACCGCCGGCCACCGCGATCACAAGGCCCAGGACGACATACACAATGGCTACTTTCGTGCCGAAAATGCTCATGAGCAGCACCAGGCTTCCCAGATCCACCATGGGAGAAGAGATCAAAAAGGAGAAGGTCACGCCCAGGGGCAGCCCTGCACCGGTAAAACCGATAAACAGAGGGATAGAGGAGCAGGAGCAGAACGGGGTCACTGTTCCCAGAAGAGCACCAATAATATTGGCCCAAATGCCATGAAACCGGCCCAGGATCCGTTTGCTCCGTTCCGGGGGAAAATAGCTCTGAATGTAGGAAATCCCGAAGATCAAAACACACAGCAATACCGTGATCTTCGCCGTGTCGTATAGAAAGAACTGTGCACTCCCGCCCCAGCGGGAAGCGGGATCCATGCCCAACAGAGATATTCCTCTGCCCATAAGTTCGCTGAGCCATTTCATACCCAGCACTTGCTCCTGTATGAAGGTCCACATGGAAGACTGTCACCTCACAATTTCATTATATCAAAAAAATTTGATGTATCTTCCAAAAGAAAAGCCACCGTCTCAGATGGCGTTCCTTTCACTTTGGCAGGGGCAACT